>JAIROC010000166.1 GCA_031257735.1 Bacteroidales bacterium
ACAAAATGACATTATGAAAGCGTAATTATTCAACATGTCGATCCTGCCTGTTTTCAAAATGTATCAACTCATAATGACGAATATACGAAACATTTGATAGTTTTCGGACAGACACTAATTATATTTTATAGACAGACACTATATAGTTGTATATATGCAAAATGAGTAATTTTGTCAGTAGTAGAAATGTAGAGATGAAGCAATCCAATAATTGACGGTCGGGATTGCTTCTCTACATTTACAATAAGATGAAATATAATGACAGTTCTATAATGTTTTTACGGCAGTAGATACTGCATTCAAAAGCGGTTCTACCGATAAAGTTGTATGTAATCCTTTTTTGAGCCATAGTTGAGGTGTTAATCGACCGTTGGAAAATATTTGCATGGTTTCTTGTCCGATATTTTTACCTTCGTAGTAACTTTCCAACTGAAACTCTATCAGATGTCCCAACGGATAAGCAGACAAATACAATGGTGAGGCTATCATGTGGGAATAAACAGCCAGAATAGGTTCGTCTTTTGTCCCGAAGACAGGGTAATAATAAGTATTCCATACGTCTTTGGCGATTTCTATTGTTTTTCCCATTAATTGTTCTTTAGTGGCATTTGGATTTTCGTACATCCATTTCCATACGCGCATGTCTACCAGAGAAACACCCATAATTTCGTAACATCCCCAAAAAATGTCCAACGTGGTTAAGTTCATTGTGTTTTCTTCTCCATGAATGCCTAACAATTCCAAATCTTTCTTTTGAAAAACAAATGCCAGCGCTTCCGTAAAAGCCGTATTGGGAACGCCTGCCAACATGTAATTGGGGACATCATGCAAAGTAATTGTCTGTTCTACGTTATGACCAAATTCATGTACGCCAATATTGTATCCTTTATAATCAACTCCTTTTTCTCCGATGCGGGTACGTAAACGCGCTTTATCGTCTCTCATTTTTGCTTCCCATGCGTGTCCTGCTCCACGTGAAGCATCCACTCTGACTTGGTTACAAATAGCAATAGCTTTCTCTTGAGGAAAACCTAACTTAACCAAAATATGCGGCAAATCGGCAACAAACATTTCTTTGTTAGGATATTTTGTCTGTGTGAGGCTGTCTAACAGTTGAGGATTGATATTGCTTCGTGTTTTAAATCCGTCATACCAAATATCAAATGGTTGTAATTTCCTGCCTAATCGTTTTGAAATAAGGTCTCCTACTTGTTTCACTTGTGGCGCTTCCAACAATGTAACGAACAATTTTTCCACTTCCGCCTGAGAAAGTTCAAACTCTTGGTCAAATTTACGGGAAATACAACTCGGATACATAGGCGTATAATCATCTGCCGCCTTCATTGCTTTAAAAACAGACAGCAAATATTCATAACGGGTAAACGGTTCTGCGGTATGAGATACTTTTTCACCATTTTTATAGATTTCATTCTTGAACGGGGCCCATGTAAAGTCATTTTTATTTATCACTTCTTGCGGAATACTTTGGTCAATGATATGTTTCATAACTTCGTAAATCATTTGCTGTTTCACCAATCCATGAGCATCAGCATATTGGGCTTTTAATTCATCCCGCAGTCCCCAATGAGTAATCAACATCATATCTTCGGGGAATAATGTTTTCTGGTTGTCATCAACAAGTTTTCCCATGTGGATATTATAGTTAGCGATATAATTATCTGCTGCAGCTTCTGCCTCCGCAATTTTCTGGGCGATTTTTGCAGGAACTCTCGATGTAAAAATATCTCCCATACGTGCATAACCCCAATCCAAAGAAGACCATTTTTCTCCAAGTTCATTCTTTTCCGCTAAAGTATAACATGGAAAATTCAACATAACATAAAATGCTATCTTGTTGGCAAAAAAATCATCTTCGAAATGAGCGGAAGGACTCCAAGAGCCAAACATATCATCCACGGGAAAAGGCGTATACATAACTTCATGAACAGGTTCCATTAGAGAAACTGTCATTTTATTAAAGCCTCCGTAAATCGTTTCAAAGTGTTTACAGAGTCGCGTAAAGATTTGTTCTTTTTCTGTTGGATTTCCGATAAAGTTATCCAAACAAAATGTTTCAAACACAGAAGCATCTCCATCTTCTTTTTCCCACAGAGAAGCCATTTGTTTTACTCCTTTTTCAAGACGATCACGGTTTGGGTCTCCGTATTTTTCTATTAATTGTTTTGTTACACGTGATACTGTATCATCACCGATTATTTTTTTATTGTCCTTATCACAACATCCTGTAGCTAACATTCCCATTATTACTGCAATAATTATTATTTTTTGTTTCATTGTACTTGATTTTTAATTGTTTTACTATAGTCTTTTTTGTTTACAAAGATACATGAAAAAATTAAAATATATACCTGCTTACAATGACGGGATTATTTAGAGTCTGTCTATAAAGTATAAAAAAGTAATCATCAATGCTGTCCAAACAACGCCGTCAATGCGGGGAGCGCTTTTGAAACAACCCTATTTGTACTTTATAGACAGACACTAAATAATATGATTTCTAATTCCAATCATATCCATTTTCATCTAACCATTTTTGACAGGCTTTATCACCCAAACGTGCCGCTTTTTTGAAGTATTTGATTTCTTCTGTTTTATTGCCTAATGCACGATACAAATTTCCCATGTTACAATATCCTTTAATACAGTTAGGATTAATATCAATAGATTTTTGGAAGTAAGATATAGCTTCGTTGTACTTTTTTAAATAGAAATATATAGCCCCTATGTTATTATATATTTCAAACTGGTCTGGTTTTGCTTCAAGAAGTTTTTTATAAGCCTGAATTGCTTTTTCGTAGTTTTTTAAACAATAGTATATATATCCCATATCATAGTATCGCGATATGTTTTGGGGATCAAGGTTCATTGCTTTTTGGTAACAGAGAATTGCCTGTTTATAGTTTTTTAATTTTCTGTAATCGCATCCCAAGCTATCATGGAAGTCAGAATCGTTTGGATTAATGTCTATTGCTTTTCTATAACATGGAATTGCTTCTTTATACTTCTCTAATTCATCATAGAGCATTCCTATGTGATAATAAACGATGCTATAGTTTGGGTCAATGTCTATCGCTTTTTTATAACATTGAATCGCTTTATCGTACTCCTTTAATTCCTTGTATGAAAGTCCCATATTATTAAGCGCTTCAACATAGTTTGGATTAATGTCTGTTGCTTTTTTGTAATAGAAAATAGCCTTCTTAAAGTTGTCTAAATGATAATACACGTTCCCCATATTATAATACGATTTTTGAGAATCAGGGTCTAAATCTATTGTTTTCTGGTAATAACGTATAGCTTCATCAATATTTTTCATTTCATTGTAGATATTTCCCAATTCGTTATAAGCATCAGTAAGGAGCGGGTCAAGTTCTATAGATTTTTGAACATACTGTATAGCTACAGTGTAGTCCTTTAATTTAAAATACATTACTCCCAAATAAAAGTGTGCCATTATATGCTTTGGATTAATGTCTATCACTTTTTGGAAACAGAGAATAGCCTCTTTATGGTTCTGTAAATTTGAGTATACAATTCCCAAATAATAGTGGGCGTCTACATGTTTGGAATTAATAAATATTGCTTTTTGGAAATACGCAATAGCCTCTCCGAAATTTCTAGCATTGTTGGCATTAATTCCCTTGATAAAACATTCTTTTGCTGAGGGCATAATATTTTTATTTAATATTTTAATCGGTTTATAATCTCATTTTTATTTGCTTTTCTATTTCAACTAAAAGGACAATGTTTCCAGTAATTGGTCATCTACCAGATTAGGAAGAGTTACTTTCAAATCAGGATTATTGTCCATAGCACGTTTTATCGCAAAGATAGCTCCTTCGTTTCTAGCCCACGAACGACGTGAAATACCATTATTCACATCCCAATAAAGCATCATTTCTAACCGTCTATCTGTTTCAGGAGAACCGTCCAATAATAAACCAAATCCGCCATTGATTACTTCGCCCCATCCAACACCACCGCCATTATGGATGCTGACCCATGTAGCTCCACGAAAAGCGTCTCCAATAACATTTTGAATTGCCATATCTGCTGTATATGCAGAACCATCATAGATATTAGATGTTTCTCGAAAAGGAGAATCCGTCCCAGAAACATCGTGATGATCCCTCCCCAAAACAACGGGCGCCGTTAATTTACCTTCACGAATAGCCCGATTGAATGCTGTCGCAATTTTTATACGTCCTTCTGCATCGGCATACAAAATACGCGCTTGAGAACCAACTACCAAATGATTTTCATGAGCTCCTTTTATCCATTGAATATTATCGTGCATCTGTTGTTGGATTTCGTCAGGAGCTTCTTTACTGATTTCTTCCAAGACAGACATAGCGATTTGGTCGGTGATATTTAAATCTTCGGAGTTTCCTGAAGTACACACCCAACGAAAAGGTCCAAATCCAAAATCAAAACACATAGGTCCCATAATATCCTGCACATAAGAAGGATATTTAAAGCCTGTATGATTGGCATTCATTATTTCGGCGTCTGCGCGACTTGCTTCCAACAAAAACGCATTTCCATAATCAAAGAAATACATTCCTTTTTCTGTCAATCGATTGATAGCATTCACTTGACGGCGTAAACTTTCTTGAACTTTTTCTTTAAACAGGGATGGATTTTCTGCCATCATTATTTGAGCTTCTTCCAAAGACAATCCCACAGGATAATATCCTCCTGCCCAAGGATTATGTAGAGATGTTTGGTCAGAGCCCATGTCTACCTGAATATTTTCTTTGACTAAATATTCCCACAGATCAACAACATTTCCCTGATAAGCAAAAGAAACAACCTCTTTATTTTGACGCGCTTTTTCGACGCGGTTCATCAATTGGGATAAATCGGAATACACTTCATCGACCCAACCTTGCGCATGTCTTTTTTGTGTAGCGTTCGGGTTAATTTCAGCAACGATAGAAATACAGCCAGCAATATTAGCCGCTTTGGGTTGAGCGCCACTCATGCCTCCTAATCCCGAAGAAACAAACAATTTTCCCTTTAATCCATTCGCACTGATTTTACGTCCTGCGTTTAGTACGGTTATTGTTGTTCCGTGTACAATTCCCTGTGGACCGATATACATATATGAACCTGCTGTCATTTGTCCGTATTGGGTTACTCCCAATGCATTATAGCGTTCCCAATCATCAGGCTTTGAATAGTTGGGTATCATCATTCCATTTGTAACTATCACACGAGGCGCGTTTTTATGAGATGGATACAATCCCATGGGATGACCGCTGTACATTACCAATGTTTGTTCATCTGTCATTTCCGCCAAATACTTCATGGTAATCCTGTATTGCGCCCAATTTTGAAACACCGCTCCATTACCTCCATAAGTAATCAATTCGTGAGGATGCTGAGCAACATCATAATCCAAATTATTTTGAATCATAAGCATAATAGCTGCCGCTTGTTTACAGTTTGCCGGATATTCATCTATCGGACGAGCGTACATTTTATATGTTGGACGAAAACGATACATGTATATACGTCCATAATCTCGCAATTCCTGTGCAAATTCTTTGGCTAAAACAGCATGATGTCTTGGAGAAAAATAACGTAAAGCATTGCGAATTGCCAACTTTTTCTCATATTCATTTAATATTTCTTTTCGTTTGGGAGCATGACTTATACTTGTATCATACTGTTGTATTTCAGGTAACTCATCTGGAATACCTTGTAAAATGTCTTTTTGAAAATCAATCATAATAATTATATTAATAGTAAGAATACATTTTTATTTTTCGAAAGAAGGAGTTGTACATATTTCATTCAAAAAATAAAGAGACTGTTCAGAAAGTCATTTTTCTTTTTTTCATTGAGATAAAATCCCGTAAGAAAAACGACTTTCTGACAGCCTCTCTATTGCTTGTACAAAGAATTAATAAGCAATACCCTGTGCAATCATCGCATCAGCAACCTTAATAAAGCCTGCAATATTAGCGCCTTTCACATAGTTGATATAGCCGTCTTTTTCTTTACCGTGTTTTACGCAATTGTCATGGATATTCGTCATGATAGCATTCAATTTCTCGTCAACTTCTTTAGCAGTCCAAGCAAGTTTCATAGAATTTTGTGACATTTCCAATCCTGAAGTAGCCACACCTCCAGCATTAGCTGCTTTACCCGGAGCAAAGGCAACTTTCGCTTTTTGCAATGCAGTAACTGCTTCAGCTGTACATCCCATATTGGAAGCTTCTACAACGTATTTAACGCCATTAGCAATTAATACTTTTGCGTCATTTTCGTCTAATTCATTCTGGATAGCGCAAGGAATAGCGATGTCAACTTTCACTTCCCAAGATCTCTTACCTGCAAAGAATTTTGCTGAAGGATATTTTTTAGCAAACGGAGCAACAACATTGTTACGAGTTGCATTTAATTCATCCATGTAAGCAATTTTTTCACCTGTAATACCGTCTTCGTCTAAAATATAGCCATCAGGTCCCGAAATAGCCACAACTTTTGCGCCCAATTCTTCCAACTTAAGGGCAGCGCCCCAAGCTACATTTCCAAATCCTGATAAAGCAACTCGTTTACCTTTAATACTGTCTTTCTTTTCTTTCAACATACCTTCTAAGAAATAAACAGCTCCATAACCTGTTGCTTCTGGACGAATAAGAGAGCCTCCCCATTCTAATCCTTTTCCTGTTAAAACGCCTACATGTTCTCCACGAATACGTTTGTATTGTCCATACATAAATCCTATTTCACGTCCACCAACGCCTATATCTCCCGCAGGAACATCAGTTTCGGGACCGATATATTTTTGTAGCTCGGTCATAAAAGATTGACAAAAACGCATCACTTCTCCTTCAGATTTACCGGTTGGGTCAAAATCTGAACCACCTTTTCCGCCTCCCATAGGGAGTGTAGTCAATGAATTTTTAAACGTTTGTTCAAACGCTAAAAATTTCATAGTATCTTCCGTTACAGACTTATGAAAACGTAAACCTCCTTTGTAAGGTCCTATTGCCATGTTATGCTGTACACGAAAACCACGATTAATTTGTATTTGACCTTTGTCATCTACCCATGTTACCTTGAATTTTACAATTCTTTCAGGTTCCAAAATTCTTTCTACGATTGCATATTTATCGTATTGAGAATTTTCATTTACAAAATCCACAATTGTTTCCAACACTTCTTTTGCTGCTTGCAAGTACAAAGGTTGAGCAGGATTTTTTGCCTCTAAATCAGTCATTAATTTTTTTAGATCCATAATTTCTTGTTTTAGTTTTATTTATTTTAACCTTATATTTTTTACTGAAAAATTTATTTTACTCCACATAATAAATGGAGCTGCAAAGATAGCAGATTTTATACGAAAATCAAGCATTTTCTTTCTTTTTTTTTATCACAATAATTGATTGTATTATAGCTACATATAAGCTAATATCTATTCCTGTCTACCTGTTTGGGTGTTTCAAGCATAGGAAAAATGTCAAAAAATTGTTTAAGTAATCCCTGATTTGGTGATTTTGCAGGATAAGAAACAATTTTTCCCTGCGAATCTATCAAAACGCCAAGAGGCAATCCATAGACACTATACGCATCTATAAAAGAATAATTTCCACCAAAATGTAAGAATGTCCAATCAAATTCTTTGTGTGAATTGACAAAATGATACAGATTTGCCTGTTCAAAGTCAACCATAATACTGACAATTTGTAAACTGTCTTTATATTTTTCATGCACCGATTTTAAAATCAACATTTCACGAATACAGTCTTCACAATATGTCGAAAAGAAATGCAAATAAAGATATCTTCCTTTAAAATCACTAAGCGAAACAGAAGAATTATATACATCTTTCAATACAAAATCAGGGGCTTTGGTTGCTGTTCGTAATTTCGTCAAATATTTTATCAGGTTGTTGGACATTGTTTGATGTTCTTCAAATTTTGATACACTATTCATTTGAGATAAAAGATACAATATGTTTTTTCGATTGAACTCATCTTCCAATTCATACAATTCTCCCAATCCTTTTATAAATACCATTTCCCGTATTCTTTCATTCACAAGAACAGGTTCTTTTCCCATTGCGTCTAATAGCTTATAATAGTCTCGATTGATATTAATGTTTTCATAAAGTATTTGATGAGGAATTTTTCGTGTTCCTGTATATAAGTAATTTTTAAAAAAACTGTCAAAAAAATCCATATAGGCAATGTTATTGTAAAAAATATAGCGACTATCCAAATATTTGCGATACAGTTTTTCCTTGTCTTTGTGATAGTATAACAAGTCAATACTTGCAATACTGTACTTGACATAAACAGAATAATAATCAATAGCCTCATAATCGACGAAAAATTTCTTTGTAAGCAGTCCTATCAAACTGTCATAAGTATGTTTTTCCATACCTCTATAAATGGATGAAGTATATTGATAAAGAAACCTCGAAAGATACTTGTCAAACAAATTAATTTTATAGTTTAATTCAGTAGTATCGACAGGAATTATATAGGTTTTTATCATTCCGCCTAATATTTCTGCATCAATACGGTTTAAGTATTTTTCATCAATAGACAGTGTAATCTGATAATGTTTTTCAGGTTCTATAAAAATAGAGCCGTAGGTAGTGTTATAGGCAATAGTAAGTAAAACAGTTTCATTTGTCGGAATTTCAACACGAAAATCACCCTCCTTACTTACATTGACCGTCGAACACAAAACTCTTTCCTTTAATAACAGATCATTGTAAAAATAAAATCGCAATTGATTTCCTTTCGCAAAAGAAGCCTGCCCTGAGATTACAACAGGTTTAATGGCTAAAACAAAGATCCACTGTGTCAGAAAAAAGAACAATAATGACAATCTTTTTACATTTATTTTCATCTGTTTTATCCTTTATTTGTTTATTATATCCAAGATGTTATCGGGGACAAAAGCCGAGACATCACCCCTGTTTATCAAAATATCCCGAACAACCGAAGACGATATCCCTGCATATTGAGGTTCCGTAAGCAAAAACAAAGTCTCTATCAAAGGAGATAATAATCTGTTTGCATGGGCAATAGTAGACTCTATCCCCCAATCCATATCAGAACGTAAACCCCGAACAATGTAACGGATATTATTCTTTTTACAGAAATCTATCGTTAATCCTTCGTAGGAAACAACGCTTATCTTCTTTATATCGGCAAAGGTTTTTTGAATAAATAAAAGTCGCTCTTCCATAGAAAACATACATTGTTTGTCTGTATTTTTTCCAATAGCAATAATCAAATGGTCAAAGATATTGGATGCACGTAAGGCAATAGATTGATGTCCTTTAGTAATGGGATCGAAAGACCCCGGATAGATGGCTGCAATCATAACATTTGTATTTTTTTATTCTTTTATTTCCATGTATTTTAAAGAACCCGTCAAAGGATCTATCTCAAACGAAGAAACATTTGAAGGTAAAGGAAGCGTTTCCCCAAATTGAGAAATCGGATAAACGCCAAAATCCTGTACCAAATCATTTTCCCTGTACAAAGAAAAAAGATAATATTGAGGTTTACGGTAATATAAAACACTTTCACTTGTTTTGTTATTCTTTTGGGATTTGGTTTCTTCAAATTTTTTATCGGCTTTTTCAACAGCTTCGTGAATTCCTTTGGAGGTTAATCGAAGGGTATAATTTATTTTTGTTCTATCTTCTCCTCTGTTTCCTATTCCATACTTTTCTGAAAATTGAAATAGGGGTAAGGTAATGACATTTCCTTTTTGTACAGGCGCTATGGTAAAAGTATAGGATAATTCTTCTTTTTCGGTTATTCCTTTAAAAAGCGCCAAATATTCATCTTCTTTTTTTTGCAATTCCGATAGCATTCGTTCCAATTGAGAGAAATCTGTTTCATGGTCTCCGTTAATGAGAAACCAACGTGCTTCTCGTATTGTTTCGATTGTTTTTATGGCTTCTTCAGCCTGTTGTTGCGTTGGCTTGGCAAATAATCGTTTGGTTATTTTGGGAATTTGAACGACAACAGTATCAAAAACCTCCTGTATATAAGTTGTATCGTATTTTTCTATCATTGCATCTGCCTTGTAAAGGCTAAATCGGTTCTGTCTGTGTGTGGATGTATTTTCCATGTCTAACGGTTGCTTTTCCTGCCATAAAGAAGTTGTGGGGTTACTGTAACTCGACAACAATAACTCCTTATATAAAAGATGATACAAATTGTTATCCGTATTGGAAACGTCCGCTCGATACACATGCCCAACATCTATACGGGAATGAATATCTATTTTTACACAGGAAATAGCATAATGAACAGCATCTTCCCGAACAACAGATGAAAGTCCTGTAACTTTTCCCGCATAATCCGCCAAAGGACCTTTATAGGTTTGTATTTTATTAATCACGACGGTAATCGTAAAATAGTTTTCTGGCAGAGCATAATAAAAACTTTCTTTTGTTTTTCCTTTCTTTTCCACTTGATTTGCAGTAGCGTTTATTGCTTCGACGCTATCTGTAAAAAATAAAGAAAACATTCCTAAAATCAAAATGCGAAACATTGTCATATCTTTAATTTAAAGAGTAAGTAATTTATTCTTTCGTTGTCTATCAACAACCAAATACGTAAACGTATTTTATCGCAGAAAAGTACAAGTCAATCTTCGTCAATTGAAAATTGAAAATGAGCTAACGCACGAAAATGTCCAATCAGCGTTGTCATTATAAAGGGCTGAAAGCCCGAAATCAATAGCACAGGGCAACGCCCTGTGTAACGTAACGCCCTAAGAACTAAGCCCTGAAAGGGCGTAATCAATGATATGACCTGTAAGAGCAGCGGAGGTAATTAGTGTCTGTCTATAAAGTATAAAAAAGTAATCATCAACGTTGTTGTTTAGATGTCTTTGTCTGTTTTCACACTGCCTCTTTTTCTTTCATTTTCAATTTTCAATTAATGGAGTTGATTACATATTTTCTTCCCTTGTTTTTACCTTCCACTCTCAAGATACCGAGTTCGGCAAAGCGGGCGAGATATTTTTTAACGCTGACATCGGATTTATTAGTAAGCAGTTGAGCGCGATAATTGGTTATCTCGCCATTCTTGTCTATGTAACCTGCAATTTGTTCCAAAAACTCAAGTTCGGTTTTTGAAAGTTTATCGGTATTTATATCGGTAAATATATCGGTAATTTTTCTATTCGGCAACTCTTCCAACGCCTGCAAAACAGCATCAAGCATAAACTCAATAAAAACTTCGGAATTGCCTGTTTTCTGCGATTTTTCCAAAGCATCATAATAGCCCTGTTGATTTTCATACACAACGGTTTCCACAGGTAACCATGCTAACAGTTCGTTCCATTTCGACAAAATCAATGTTTGCCACAGTCGCCCGATTCTGCCGTTTCCGTCCATAAAAGGGTGGATAAATTCTATTTCAAAATGTACAATGGAACTTTTAATTAGCGGGTGCATATCCGATTTCTTTGCCCAGGTAAACAAATCGGTAATAAGCTGCGGTACAAATTGATAATTTGCACCTGCGTGAATGAGTTTTGTACCTTCAAATACGCCTACACCCTGTGAACGAAAATGCCCCGCATCGCGTACTAGTTCGGAAGTCATAAACTGATGGGCTTTCAGGAAATCCTTTACCTTATAGGGATCGTATTCAAGTAAATGATCGTATGCCTGATACGCATTTTTTACTTCCTGAATCTCGTGCGGCAACCCTAATACACGCTTACCTTCAATAATATCTGTAACCTGTCCCAAAGTCAGCGTGTTGTTTTCAATCGCCAAAGACGACTGAATAGAACGCAGGCGATTGATCTTCCGTAATCGTAAATTGCGGCTGTATAAACCAGACCCTTTCAGTTCCCCTATCTTCTCGGCAATGCGGGCAACAAGGTCAATGACTTTTGCACTTATAGTATATATTGGTATGTTCATCTCTATTCTATGTTTTGCTGTGAAGGCATAATATTATACGTTTAATTTTAATGCCTCAATGTCTTCGGCAAAAGTACACTTTTTTTAATTATGCTGTTCATCAATTGAAAACTTCGTTAATTGAAAATTGAAAATGAGTTGACGTGCGAAAGGCGTCCAATTAAAGCCCTGATTGCGGTTTTGGAAATCATATATCAGAATAAGGAGTTTCTTATCCGGAAAAAGGAGATCCTTATCTGAAAAAAGGAACTCCTTATCCGAAAAAAGGAGCTCCTTATCCGAAAAAAGGAGCTCCTTATCCAGAAAAAGGAACTCCTTATCCGAAAAAAGGAACTCCTTATCCGAAAAAAGGAGCTCCTTATCCGGAAAAAGGAACTCCTTATCCGGAAAAAGGAACTCCTTATCCGGAAAAAGGAACTCCTTATCCGAAAAAAGGAACTCCTTATCCGAAAAAAGGAACTCCTTATCCGAAAAAAGGAACTCCTTATTCGGAAAAAGGAACTCCTTATCCGAAAAAAGGAACTCCTTATCCGGAAAAAGGAGTATCTTTTTTTACTATGTAATGATAATAAATTAAAAAATATCAGTAACTTTCACTTTTTGTGGAAGACAAATGTCTTCCTTGCTTGAGATGGCGCAATATTATAATAATCATGCCACATAATGATGACTT
>JAIROC010000167.1 GCA_031257735.1 Bacteroidales bacterium
GTAAGAGCAGCGGAGCTAATCCCTACCCCAAAACGCATTGATTGTTAGGGATTGCCACGTCGCTGCGCTCCTCGCAATGACGATCTCTGTTGTTACGAAAATACTTTTCACACAGCCTCTTTCGTGCGTCAGCCTAATTCATAATTCATAATTCATAATTGTACTTTAAAGACAGACACTAATTAAGCGGTTTCGTGCGTCAGCCTAACTCATAACTCATAACCCATAACTATTCTCCGAACAGGATAAGTTTATACGATAGAATTTACCATATTCGCAAAAAAAGTTTACTTTTGCAAACTGTTATTTTGAAGAACATTCAAAACGCAATATATTAAAAAATAATTATTTCCATGGACATAAAAGACACAGAAATTTCGAAACATAAATCAGGATTGAATTTCATAGAGACGATAATAGAGGAAGATTTGCTATCAGGGAAAAATGGGGACTTGGTTTATACCCGTTTCCCTCCAGAACCAAATGGCTACTTACACATTGGTCATGCAAAAGCAATTTGTCTGAATTTCGGATTGAAAGAAAAATACAAAGGCAAATGTAATCTCCGATTTGACGATACCAATCCGACAAAAGAAGATGTTGAATATGTAGATGCGATAAAAGAAGATATCCATTGGTTAGGATTTGATTGGGATGCCGAATTTTATGCATCCGATTATTTTGAACAGTTATATGATTGGGCAATTGAAATCATTAAACAGGGTAAGGCATACGTAGATAATTCTACTCAGGAACAAATAAGTAAAATGCGGGGAGTTCCAACAGAAGCAGGTATGGAAAGCCCCTACAGAAATAGAAGCATAGCCGAAAATATAGACCTGTTTCAACGAATGAGAAATGGTGAATTTCCCGATGGACACTGTGTTTTACGCGCAAAAATAGACATGACTTCTCCCAATATGCATATTAGAGACCCCATTATGTATCGTATCCTGCATACAGAACACCATCGTACAGGAAATAAATGGTGCATTTATCCCATGTATGATTATGCTCATGGACAAAGTGATGCCATTGAAGGTATCACCCATTCTATTTGTACGTTGGAGTTTGAAGTTCATCGTCCATTGTACGATTGGTTTTGTGAAACGTTAAAAATACATCATCCACAACAGATAGAATTTGCACGACTTAATTTAACCTATACCGTGATGAGTAAACGAAAGCTCTTGCAGTTGGTTCAGGAGGGATATGTATCTGGCTGGGATGATCCACGTATGCCTACTATATCTGGATTTCGCAGAAGAGGCTATACCCCAGAATCAATACGTAACTTTGCAGAAACGGTAGGGGTTGCCAAACGGGATAATATTATTGATGTTTCTTTGCTTGAATTTTGTGTTCGAGCCGATTTGAATAAGAAAGCGCCCAGAACAATGGCAGTATTAAATCCTGTTAAATTGATTATAGACAATTATCCCGAAGGAAAAGAAGAAGTATTGGAAGCGGTAAATAATCCCGAAGATGCATCTATGGGTTGTCGTAAATTGACATTTACACGAGAGTTATGGATAGAGCGGGATGATTTTATGGAAAATCCTCCCAAGAAATTCTTCCGTTTATATCCCGGAGGAGAAGTGCGACTTAAATATGCTTATATTATTCGATGCGATTCTATTGTGAAGAACCCTGATGGTACAATTGCCGAAATCCACTGTACCTATTTCCCCGAAACAAAAAGCGGTATGGCAGAAAGTAATCGAAAAGTGAAAGGAACAATTCATTGGGTATCGATAAATCATGCGCGTACAGCGGAGGTTCGTTTGTTTGATCGTTTATTTTCCGTTCCCAATCCGGATGATACGGAAGAAGGAAAAACTTTTATTGACAATCTCAATCCTAATTCTTTGCAGATAAAGGATGCTTTTATTGAACCTTCATTATTGTCCGAAAAACCATTGTCCAATTATCAATTTGAACGATTAGGATATTTTTGCATAGACAAAGACAGTACTGATACAAAATTGGTTTTCAACAGAACAGTTACATTAAAGGATACATGGACAAAAATAAATGCAATGTAAAGACGATGAACGCATCAAGGGTTATGAATTATGAATTATGAATTATGCTGACGCATGAGAATGAACAGAATGAACGGTTCAACAACACCGTCATTGGTAGGGGAAAGGCTCGCCCTTTCCCTGTCGAAAAATTGTTGTCTGAACCGGGATTTTAATAAGATTAATAAGATTAACAGGATTGGATGTGATTGATAATGGGCAGGCATAGCCTGCTTGGATAGAGCGAACGAGGTAGAACCTCGTCCGAACGTGAGCGCTACTCCTTACCGTAAAAAGGATAGCCCCCTTTCTTTTGTACTTTTGTACTTTTGTATAATATATTTTTGTACCTTTGCTCAACTTGTGAGTAATCTTAATGTAAGCAAAGATAATAAATGTAGGACGATGGATTATATAGAAATAGAAGGATATAAGTCAATTAAGAAACAGCGGATTGATTTGAAAGATATAAATATTTTGATAGGTTCAAACGGTAGTGGAAAGAGTAATTTTATTTCTTTTTTTGAATTTTTAAACAGGTTATGTAATAGAACGCTAAATAATTATGTAGCATTAAAAGGAGGAGAGGATAAGATATTATACAATGGTCAAAAAACAACAGATAAAATATCCTTTAAAATAGAATTTAATAATGGAGAAAACGGATATGCTGCTGTATTACAGGTAGGAGATACAGGTCTTATCTTTACGGAGGAAAGATTGATATATAAAGGCGATGATAGAGTAAACATAAGCCATGCAAGTAGGGAAGCTAATCTCAAAGTTACAGATAATTACAGGGCAAAAAATATTATTACCTATTTGAATGGATTTCGTAAATATCATTTTCATGATACAGGAGAAAAATCACCATTTACCCAAATGAGTAATATAGAAAATGATATATATTATCTCTATGAAAAAGGAGAAAATATTGCAGCATTTTTATATAACATAAGAGAAAAACATGTCATTGTTTATAATCGAATTGTAGATATGATACAGCGTGTTGCGCCTTATTTTTCTGATTTTTATCTTCAACCAAATTCGGAAAAATTATTACGCTTACAATGGAAAGATAAATATAGTAATATTATATATGGAGTAAATGATTTATCAGATGGAACAATACGATTTATTGCACTTGCTATCCTGTTTTTGCAGCCTAATTTACCCGAAACCATTATTATAGACGAACCAGAACTTGGACTTCATCCCATAGCGACAGCAAAGTTAGCAGGTATGATAAAATCAGCTGTCTCTAAAGAGTGTCAGATCATTTTAGCTACCCAATCTGCTGATTTGATTAGCTATTTTCAACCCGAAAACATGCTTACCGTCGACCAGATAAATGGAGAAAGTATATTTAAACGTTTAGACACTAATTCTCTTGCCATTTGGTTGGAAGACTATACAATAGATGACCTTTGGAAAAGAAATATTATTACTTCAGGACAACCTAACTTTTGAGAGCATGAAACGAATTATTATTATCTGTGAGGGTATAACGGAACAAGAGTTTTGTAAAAAAAGTTTGTCTGCTTATTTTAATGCAAAACAAATAGATATTCAATATCCATTAATAAAAAAAAGTAATGGAGGGATTGTAAAATGGAATGGATTAAAAAAGCAAATAGAAAATCATTTAAAACAGGATAGAACTGCTTACGTTACTACTTTGATTGATTATTATGGAATTTATCAGAGGTATAATTTCCCGAGGTGGGAAGAATCATTAGCTATTGTTGATAAAGATGAACGAATGAATTTTCTTGAACAAGAAATGTATAACGATATAGATACCCAATTAAATAATCGTTTTATTCCTTATATACAATTACACGAATTTGAAGGTCTGTTATTTAATAATATCAGTATATTTCGTCAGCAATTTACAGAAGCTGAATTAATAGGATTAAAAGAGTTGGAGGAGACAATTTCTGATTTTCCAAATCCAGAAATGATAAATGATAATCCAAATACTGCCCCGTCTAAAAGATTGGGACGTATAATAAAAGGTTATAATAAAATAGTGTATGGAAATATATTAGCAGAAACTATCGGTCTACAAAATATTCGGAATAAAAGTCCTCGATTTAATGCATGGATTAATAAAATAGAAAATGTAAAATGAATGATGAAAGCCTCACGTTCGGACGAGGTAGAACCTCGTTCGCTCTATCCAAGCAGGCTATGCCTGCATTTATTTTTAATACGTTTTTCATTTCAACATATACTACTGACATTTGTTATTTTTTTTACTACGCAGGTAGAACCTGCGGGGATAATTCGGACGAGGTAGAACCTCGTCCGAACAGAGCGCTCCTACCAATGACGGTATTGTTGAGCTGTTCATTCTGTTCATTCTCATGCGTCAGCCTAACTCATAACTCATAATTCATAACTAAAAGATTGTTGTTAAGCCCCAATCTATGGGTGTTTTTCCTTGATTTATCAATATTTCATTTGTCTTTGAGAAATGTTTACAGCCAAAAAAACCTCTTGAAGCAGAAAGCGGAGAAGGATGGACTGTTTTCAAAATGAAATGTTTGGATTTATCTATTAATTCTGCTTTTGCTTGGGCATAACTTCCCCATAACAAAAACACAATTCCGTTATGTTTTTTGGAAATAGCATGTATAACTGCATCGGTAAACTGTTCCCAACCTCTTTTTTGATGAGAGCCTGCTTCATGTGCGCGAACAGTGAGCGTTGCATTTAACAAAAGAACGCCTTGTCTTCCCCATTTTTCCAGATTACCGCTTTCCGGTATGGGGACATTTAAATCGTTATGTAATTCCTGAAAAATATTAATGAGCGATTTAGGATGTCCAATACCATTGGGTACGGAAAAACATAAACCATGAGCCTGTCCGATGTTATGATAAGGATCCTGCCCCAAAAGAACTACTTTTACATCAGGGAAAGGGGTCAAATCAAATGCATTAAAGATTAATTTTCCGGGAGGGAATATAGTATGTTTCTTCTTTTCTTCCAGCAGAAAAGCCTTTAATTCATGAAAATATATACTATTAAATTCTGCGTCTAATTCTTCTTTCCAAGAAGGATGAATAAGTGGATTTATTTTGGCTTCCATATAGATAAACTGTTTTATAATTAATGAGATAAAAGAATACTTAGATATTTGTTTCTGAAATATTGGAAATGCAATATATTTTTTTATATTTTTGTAATTCGAAATGCAAAGGTATATTTTTTGTAGTAATCATGGTGTAATTGAAGCAATATAATTTTGCATGGCAAATAGATTTATTATAAATGTAACTATAAATTGTTGAATATGAATAAAAAAGTTTTAATGGTATTGATTTTAGCGCTAACAGGTTTATTTTTGGTATCCTGCAATACATACTATCGTTGTCCTGCATACAGCGAAGTAAATGTTGAAATAATGGATGTCAATAATGTATAATCCTACTTTAAGATATCGTGAAAGGTATCTGTAAAATAAATATGCGGAAGTTATTCTATAGTTTGATTTTGATATTGAGTTTTTCAGGATTATCTGTCTATTCCCAAGAGATAGGAATAGGAGACCCTGAAACTCTTGTTGTCAGAAACCGACAATGGGATGTGTATGCCACTTTACATACCAATGGTATTGGATTGGGTTTTCGTATTGGGAAAGAGCCTAATATTCGAATTCGTAATGGATTTGATGTTGAATATACCTACTATCGACATTTTAAAGAACGTCGTACAAGATTGGATTTTACCCAAATTATCGTGTATGGAAAATTAAACTACTTTGGACAGCTTAGAGGTGGATATGGATTGACCCGTGTATTAAATGGAAAGCCTTATTGGGGAGGAGTTGAAGTGGGATATTTCTTTTACGGAGGTATTTCTTTGGGTTTTTCCGTTCCTGTTTATTTGAAGATTTACAATGGAGAAAAGGCAGTATCAGAACGATATGATCCTGAAAAACATCATCAGGGAAATATTCTTCACAAGGACAGTTTTTGGAAGGGAGTAAAAGGCATTAAAATTCATCCCGGTTTTTACCTGAAAACAGGAATGAGTTTTGACTTTTCCAGAAATGATGCTTTGGTTGTGAAATTGGATTTTGGTGTTGCGGCAGATGCCTATTATCCTCCTGTAGAAAAAATAGCATTTTCTCCCAAACAATATGTTTTGCTTACCGGATTTGTTACTATTCACTTGGGAAAACGATTAGCTATTTACGACTAACAATATGACGGTTCAAAATAGATTGATTTCTCCTGTTATCTCTTTTGGTCTGTGGACAATGATATTTATGTTTTTATGTTTTTACTCTTTTGGACAATCAAATCCGACAACGCCCAAAGGAAAGAAAATTATATGTACCGCCAACCTGCTTACACACGACGCAACTATTGATAATGATGTACAGATATTAATAGGCAATGTCCAAATTGAACATGAAGGCGCTATCTGTTACGCGGATACGGCTTATTTTAATGAAATAAACAATACAATTGACGCTTACGGACAAAATTTGGTTGTTCATATTAACGATTCAGTTTCTTTATACGGCAAACATTTACAGTACAACGGAAATACAAAACAGGCTGTCATCAATCACAATGTTCGTCTGACCAACGAAACTGCCGTATTATATTCTGATAAATTGCATTATGACCGTATAACAGATATTGCCTATTACAATACGGGAGGAAGAATTGAAAGCGGAAAAAGTATTTTAACAAGCAGGGATGGATGGTTTTATACAAAACTCAATGAGGTGTATTTCAAAGACAGCGTTCTCTTATTAACGCCTGAATATACCGTAAACTCCGATACATTAAAATACAACACCGCCATCGAAACGGCTTATTTCTTAGGACCTACTGTAATTCAATCCGACAGTAATCTAATAATTTGCGAATATGGCTGGTACGAAACAAAGACAGATATTTGCGAATTTCAGAAGAGAGCCAGAATGTACAGCAAATCCCAATGTTTAATTGCCGACACGATTTGGTATGATAAAGTAAATGACATGGGACTTGCACGGCATAATGTTTCCATCAGCGACAGTGTTGAAAACATAGTACTTTTGGGACATTACGCCGAATATCAATCCAAAAAAGGGAATACATACTTAACAGACAGCGCTGTTGCTGTCA
Source organism: Bacteroidales bacterium (assembly GCA_031257735.1). Lineage (GTDB taxonomy): Bacteria > Bacteroidota > Bacteroidia > Bacteroidales > WCHB1-69 > JAIROC01. Next base: position 7,157 of record JAIROC010000167.1, read on the forward strand.
TTATCGACGAAGGGGACAGTCTATTTATTCATGGGGATATTATGTATGTGATGTTTGATACAAATAGAGATGTTACATTTATTCAAACCTATTATAATGTGCATTTCTTTCGATACGATTTACAGGGAAGTTGTGATTCTTTGGTATATGATGCGACAGATTCCACTGTTACTTTGATCAATAGTCCTGTTATGTGGTCGGAAGAAAATCAGTTTTTGGCGGATACCATACGACTGTTTATCAAGAATGAGCAATTGTCGGAGGTACATTTTATTGATAACGCTTCCATCTTCGCAGACGTCTTTGAACAACAAAAATTTAATCAGGTCAAAGGAGATTATATGATAGCCTATTTTGAAGATAATCATATTCAAAGCGCTTTTGTGGATGGTAGCGCTGAATGTTTGTATTACATACAGGAAGAGAATAAGGATTTGATAGGAGTACAAAAGTCCACCTCGGCGCAAATGCGTGTTTTTTTTAAAGATAATCAAGTCCGCTTAATCCGTTTTTACGAAAATGTCAAAGGGAAGGTCTATCCCGAAGACCAATTAAATGAACTGTTTTTGCCTGATTTTATCTGGTTGGACGAATATCGTCCAAAGAAAAAGGATGATATTTTCAGCCCGTTTATTTACAAAGCCCCTGATAAGGAAACTTTTTAACCCAAAGGGAAAGAAGTAAAAGAACAAAGGCATGAAGGCAACCGACAATTCCGTCATTGTAAAAGAAAATCGTATTTAACCCAAATTACGCATTAAGATTTATTGGTAAAGGAATCTTTTTAAAGGACAAGTTTCCCGCAGAACTCCTGACTTGGCACAGAATGGATTGTCGTGACAATCCATTCTCTGTGCCCTCTACTGGTTAGAAAGTAAGGGCTGAAAGCCCGAAATCAATAGCACTGGGCAACGCCCTGTGTAACGTAAGCGCCTAAAAACTAATCCCTGAAAGTGCGTAATCAATTATATGACCCGTAAGAGCAACGCAGCTAATTAGCTACGCTGCTCTCCGCTTCGCTTCGGGTCATAATTCATAATTACCTTTCTTGCTTAATCAAAAGAGGGAGAGTTGATCAGTTTCTTTCAAATTCGTGGGATTGTTTTCGCTTTCAAGTATGTTTCCGTTGCAATCGACAGAGATAGCGCCTTTTTCGATGAGGATACTGTTTGCATTTTTTTCAGAGGCGTCGGGTTTTCTCACGTAAATTTTTCTTTTTTTTCTCAATCCTTCTTTCACTCCTGCCCAAGTTCCTCCTTTTTCGGATGATTGGGCAACATAAATTTCTTCGGCAAGTCCATAAATAATAGAATTACGCGCCATTGCAAGATTTTTATCCCAATTCATATTTGGCGGGAATATACTCAACACCAAAACATCGCCATTGATAATTTGTTTGTAATAGGTTTTGAACCCGGAACCAAAAGTCATAATTCCTTGCGGTAGAACGATTATACTTTGACCTTTATGAATAAGAGTTGCATCTAATGCTTGTTTGTCAACACCTTTTGCAAAACCGCTAACCACGACTTTATGTTCTTTGCTTGCAAGTTTTGCAATATTATTCGTAAACTGCAAGGCAAGGTCGGAAGCCTCTCGTGAACCAACAATCGCGATAGATTTTTCAGCCATAATCTGTTTATTTCCCTTGATATATATTACAGAAGGCGCTGATTTTTTTAGATTGACTTTTAAAGTTTTGGAATAATAAGGAGAAATGACAGGAATAACTTCTATTCCATTATTCAACAATGTTTCCGCCCAAAAAGCATTGTTAGGTAAGGCGGATTTGGCTTGCATTAGATCGGATATTTGCTTGTTGGTTAATTGATAATCATTTTTCCAACTGTTTTCTGACAATTGAAAAAAGTCTTCAATAGAAATCTTCTTTTCATGGAAAAACTTTATGATGAGATTGTTTTTGTCTTCATTTTTCCATCCTTCTCTGTTAGAAAAACTCCACAGAGGTAATTTGTGCGCAAATGTCATCCAATATATTATCTCTTTGTTCATACTACATTTCCTCCTATTGTTCGCGCTATTACTAAAGGCGTAATTTTTTTCGCACCCATCTTGGTTAATAATTTTCCTATTTCTTTGATTGTTGCGCCACTATCAAAAATATCATCTATCAATAAAATATTTTTTCCTGCAATTTCATCAGGCGTCAAGTAGTTGAAAGCATTTTTTATATTTTCCTTTTTACTGAAAACACTTTTAAAGATTTTTTGTTTTTGGGTCGATCTTATTTTCACAAGTTTATGTGAAAGGGGTATTTGTAAATTCATTGCTATTTTTTCTGCAAAATTCTTCACCAAATTTCTTGCTGCAGTCGGCGGAACATACAGAATAATATCGAAATGTTCATTCCCCAACTTTTTTCTAAATGCTCTTAAAGTCATTTTAAGGAGAAAATCAGGGAAATCACCTCCATTTCCGTATTTCGACTGATGAATAGTACTGCCGACATTGGACAATCCATAATAAGACGCAGCAACTCCATCTACAAGATTAGATTTGTTTGTTTTGACTTCCAACACAGGGAAAAAGTTATCCTCAAAATCCTTTAATTTCTCTATCCATTCTGGCGTTATGATTACTTTGAGTTTTTTTTGTCCCGTATTATCGCAGTTGGTAAACGAATGATCAGAGATATCGCCCAGATAATCGCAGAGAAACTGCATACGTGAAGTTGTCGTTTCGGCGTATTCAATCATGCTGTCGAGTTCTTTCAATTTTACAGTATGCAGTTCTTCAAAAGCCAGCGTATCCAAAGGTTGGGTGTTGAAAATATACTCGTATTTTTTTTGTCCATCGTACATGGTTTCCCGCACAATGCCCTGTTCCATCAAATCGGCAAGTATGGTTCTCAATTCTGTTTGTTTCAAGTTTATTTGCGTACTCAATTCATGAAACCCAAACATATCAAGTTTGATAGCATTTATTACGATTTCATATTTTTTTATTGAAGGTCTACTGCTTTCGATAAGAGCCGTAGGCAACTTCTTATCTTCATCGGGATTGTAAAACAAAATGACATAAGAAATTTCACCATTTCTCCCTGCTCTACCAATTTCCTGATAATAATGGACAGGCGATTGTGGAATTTGCGTATGTATTACAAAACGAATATTGGGCTTGTCGATACCCATTCCCAAGGCATTGGTCGAGACTATACATTTCCACTTGTTGTCCATAAAACCATTTTCGATAGCGATACGCATATCGGAATCAAGTCCTGCATTGTAAGCGATCGAAGATATTTTCAAGTGTTCAAACCATTTGAAATAAAACTCCGTACCAATCCTTGTTCCTGTATAAAGAATACCTGAACCCGGCATTTTCTCTATATTTTTCCCTAACCAAATCATTTTTTCGCTTTCCGAACGGACTTTGATGACAAACAATCTAAAATTATCGCGCATCAGATTGCCTCTTATCACCATAATATCCTCTCCTATTTGAGTAGCAATGTCCTTTTCTACTCTTTTTGTGGCAGTAGCGGTTGCCGCAAACACAGGAAGTCCTTTCGGTAAAAGTTTCACAAGGTTGATTATTCGTTTGAAAGCTGGACGAAAATCGTGTCCCCATACAGAAATGCAATGCGCTTCATCCACCACAACCATTGATAAATTCATTTTTCGAATAGCTTCAATCCATCTACTGTCTTCCTGTCTTTCGGGCGCTATATACAGTATTTTAATCTTTCCCTGTTTAGCGTCTGCTATTGTTTGGGCATTTTCTTTCTGTGATTGTTCGCTGTTGATGCATTTTGCGGTAATTCCAAGTGATTGCAATTTCTTTACTTGATCGCGCATCAGTGCAATCAAAGGCGAAAATATTACTGTCATCCCCGAAAAAACAATCGCAGGAAACTGAAAACAAAGCGATTTTCCAAATCCTGTTTTCTCTATCAATAAAATCCTTTTCCCTTGAAGAATTTTATCAATAGTTTGCCATTGTTCATCGTAGAACTCTGATAATCCAAATGTCTTTTGCAATATTAATTCCGCTTCCTGCCGCGTCATACTATCTAATAGAAATCAAAATGTCGTTGATTGATGGGTATTTTCCTTACGGCATCAATGTTTAACAGAATATTTTCTAATACCTTTTTGAATTGTTCCTTATCTGGCGGGTTATCAAAAAATATCTTTGCAATTATTTTTTGGAGTTCCCATTCTGTCAACCATATATTTATCATTTTTTCAGCAGCATCCAAATAATCACTTTCCGTATCGCAACCATACGACAGACATCCAAACCGTAGCGTCAAATCATGATGAAATCTTTCTGCAGTCAATATAATAGCCTTGTAAGCCTCTTGTGATAAATCATCTGTATCCATATCCTTATTATTATATTTAGATAAAATTTTATTAATAGAGAATTTCTGCAAAAATAGCAATAAATAGGATACAAATTTCAGACGACCAAACAAAACAATAATCAAAAGCGTATCTCGTTATTGTAAAAATTCTTAACATTTATTCTTATGAAGATCAGGTTAAACAATCACATAAATAAAGCGCTGCGAACCCTCTTATTCCTTTTTGGGTTTATTACAATGAATATGTATTCATTATGGGGACAGGAAACTACGGATATGTCGGAAGATAAAACATTATCGCCTTATTTTGTCGTTATCAGCGAAGATCCTGCCGTGGACAATTTACCTTTAAAGGAGACTTCCATAAAGGCGAATATTGTTGGCGTAATTGCAGATGTTACAGTTAAGCAGGTCTATACCAATGCAGGAAAAAACACGATAGAAGCTATTTATACCTTCCCTCTTTCGAGTAAAGCGGCTGTCTATGGTATGAAAATGACTATAGGAACGCGGGTAATCACAGCGAAAATAGAAGAAAAAGAAAAAGCGCGCAAAGATTACGAACAAGCTAAATCAGAAGGAAAACGCGCCTCTTTGTTAGAACAAAGTCGTCCCAATGTTTTTACGATGAATGTTACCAATATTGCTGTCAATGATACCATTGTAGTGGAATTGAAATATACCGAACTCCTGATACCCGAAAAAGGCATATACAGTTTTATTTATCCTACTGTTGTCGGACCTCGGTACTCCAACAAAAGCAAAACGCAGGCAGGCATAGATGATGAATTTGTTGCTACGCCTTACACCAAATCTGGTGAGATGCCTGCGTATACATTTGGATTTGAACTTTCTGTCAATGCGGGTATATCTATTCAAAGTGTGAATTGCAATACACACAAAATGAAAATTACACATCCAAGCCTGACCCAAACGCTTGTTCAATTGGATAGTTCCGAAACAAAAGGAGGCAATCGGGATGTGATTATAAATTATTCTTTACAAGGAAACAAAATAGAATCAGGACTTATGTTGTACGAAGGGAAGGACGAGAAATTCTTTCTCTTAATGGTGCAACCGCCTCAAAAGGTTCTCAAAGAAGATATTCCACCACGCGAATATATTTTTATCGTGGATGTTTCGGGCTCGATGCACGGTTTTCCGTTGGATATTACCAAGAAGCTGATGCGTAATCTTATTTTGAACTTGAATCCAACTGACAAATTCAATGTGCTGTTGTTTTCGGGGACAACGGGACTGTTAAGTGAAACTTCCTTAGAAGCTACTGCAAACAATGTCGAAAAAGCGATTCAGTTTATTGACAAACAACAGGGTGGAGGTGGTACAGAACTGATGCAGGCGCTTGAAAAAGCAAACGCTATTCCACGACAGGATACTGATTTATCACGTACTTTCGTCATTGTTACCGATGGATATGTTGCAGCTGAACGAGAGGCTTTTCAGTTTATCCGAAACAATAATAACAACACCAATGTTTTCAGTTTTGGCATTGGCAGTAGCGTAAACCGTTATCTGATAGAAGGACTTGCATTTATGGGAAATGGTGAACCCATGATTATCACCAAACAAAATGAAGCCGATAAACAGGCAGAACAATTTAGAAATTACATCAACACGCCGACATTAACCCGTATCAAGGTTGATTATGGCGCTTTTCGGGCGATAGAGATAGCGCCTTCGTCTATTCCTGACATGTTGGCAGAACGTCCCATTATTATTTTTGGAAAATACGAAGGAACACCTGCAGGAACAATCACATTGACAGGTAAAGCAGGAAAGAAAAACTACAAACTGTCTTTCCAATTGTCCACTGTTAAACCCGATACAAATTATGCGGCAATTCGCTATCTGTGGGCAAGAGAACAAATTAAATTGCTTGATTACATGGGAAACGCGAATGGCTATTATTATGCGAATAATACGAAGTCAGACAGTAATGCAAAAAAGATTACAGAATTGGGTTTAAAATACAATCTCATGACCAATTACACTTCTTTTATCGCCATCGACGAACAAGTTGTGATGAAAGACGGTGAACTAATTACGGTAAAACAACCTATTCCACTTCCCGAAGGCGTATCCGATTATGCCGTAGGATATGAAATGGCGAACATGGCAGGAGTAAAGGTAATGGCTCAACGTCCTACTTTTGATGCTTCTACAACCAGCCATAGACAAGAGATGTTAGTGGAGGAAGTAGAAATAAAAGAAGTAGAAGAAGAACCTCTATATTCAATTGTAGACGAATTGCCTGAATTTCCGGGCGGAGATGCTGCACGTATAAAATTTATTACCGATAATTTGGTATATCCTGATGTGGAAATGCAAAAAGATAAATTATATAGGGTTATCGTATCATTTATCGTTGAAATTGATGGAAGTATTTCCAATGTTAAGATTACAAAGAGTTGTGGGATAAAAAAATGTGATAGAGAAGCCATGCGGATAATAAAGTTAATGCCCAAATGGAAACCGGGGAAAAAAGCGGGAAAACCTGTTCGAGTTCTTTTTCAGTGTCCTATTACTTTTACTGTTGCCAAAGAATAATTTCCAGATAGATGACGCATTATAAAGCGTGGATAATTCTGATTTGCGCGACTTGTCTCTTTTCTTGTAATCAAAAGAAAAAAAACAATCAGCAGTCTGCCGATGTGCAGAAAGAGGAATTTATTAAGGATACATTGCCGCGTACTTCTATTACGTTTATCTTGGGACATGATAAATCAGGGTACAATCAATATTATACCTTGGCAGGTCATTATTATCGTCTTAATGAGGAAGATAAAACAGAGATTATCATTGACAACATAACCGCTTTATCAGAAGTGTGCCGTTATATTAAAGAACATCCCCCTGCGAACAATCGTCCTTATGGATTGATAAATTTGGTTTGTCATGGCAATGAGTTTATTGATATGGGTGTACTTGTTACGCCTCACGGTGTCCGTGCATCGGCAGAAAGCATAGAGAAAGCCATCCATGACTCTGTGTTCATTCCAATAGATACAAATTGCATGGATACAAATACATGGATATATTTACATGGTTGCGCAATTGGAAACAATCAAGCATTGCTTAACGCTTTGTCTGTCGCTTTTGGAAGCAAACAAAACGGTGTGAAAGTAAAAGCATCCAAGTTGTTTGAATATTATGCGTATTTATCAAGAAATAAAAATCCGCAATCCATTCGGCATTACTTTGCAAAAGCATGGTATGCGTTTTATCATCCCGATTCTCTTGTTGGACAGCAATATTTTATCCGACAGTTCACAAAACGATACCCTCATGAACAAATACAATGGGAAGAAGGTCTCAATCGTCGTTTTCAGTCAAATCCGGGAGAAATATATCATTTTTCGTTTTTTGTTCCTGTTGTATGGGATGAACTTTACGACGACGAAGCGCTTATCCCCATGCTGAACACTAAGGATAGAAAAAAAGAATGGCTGATGAACAATAAATCTCTCCTAAATCTGATACAACAGACACAAATTCCGCTCAACTATTTTCAATTTAAATATTATAAGCAGAAATACAGGCAGGAGTCGCAAGAGGTTTATGTTTTGCGGGTAAAAGCAAAAACAGGGGTAATATGTCTTATTCAGCCGCTTCTATCGGAAAATGACAGTTTGAAATCCTTGCTTGTTCCTTTCTTCCCTGATGAAAATGACTCTTTGTATTTTAGATTTTCTTATAATGAATTGATCTCAGGAAAGCATCCTGAGATCAAAGATAAAAAATTATTTACGATTAAATGAGTTGGATAGCTATGCCTTATCCTCAAAAAAAAACAAGCATCTGACAGAAAAAAATAATTATTTTCATTATTCATTCTCCATTCGGACTAATTTTTTTGCTTTTCTTGTTGCATGGAGACAAAGATTCTCCTTTTTTATGGTATCATTTTTTACCGACTGGTCGAAAAAAGATACTTCTCTGACTGACAATAGATAAGATAACGTAAAATTTCTATCAAAGACAGGATGAAATTTCTATAAGGATAGCCGTAAATTTCTATAAGGAAAGAAATTTACGGCAATAAGGAAAGAAATTTACGGCTATCCTTATAGAAATTTACGGCAATAAGGAAAGAAATTTACGGCTATCCTTATAGAAATTTACGGCAATAAGGAAAGAAATTTACGGCAATAAGGAAAGAAATTTATGGCAATAAGGAAAGAAATTCATGGCAATAAAGATATGTTCCTTGTTTGTGATTACACATTGGAGAAATGAATTTGTGAGTTCTTAGACAGACACCAATTACCTCGTTCGGACGTGGTTCTACCTCGTTCGCTCTATCCAAGCAGGCTATGCCTGCATTTATTTTATATTCTTTTTATTGCGCAGGTAGAACCTGCGAGGATAATCCGAACGAAGTAGAACCTCGTCCGAACAGAAGGGGCAGGGGATTAGCTCCGCTGCTCTTACGGGTGCGGGTCAAGCCCGCAATGACGGAGAACATATCTTTATTGTCATGAATTTCTTTCCTTATTGCCATGAATTTCTTTCCTTATTGCCGTAAATTTCTTTCCTTATTGCCGTAAATTTCTATAAGGACAGCCGTAAATTTCTTTCCTTATAGAAATTTACGGCTATCCTTATAGAAATTTCATCCTGTCTTTGATAGAAATTTTACATTGTCTTATCTATTGTCAGTCAGAGAAGTATCTTTTTTCGACCAGTCGGTAAAAAATGATACTTCGAACAGGCTATGCCTGCGTTTTTTTTAATACGTTTTCCATTTCAACCCCTATTATCCTGTTCACTTGTCCACTTGTTTTTTCTAATGCGTAATTTGGGTTCAACTGAAAAGACTATTTGGGTGTTTGTTTAACAAGGATAATACACAATATAACATAGATAATATTAGGCGTCCACGCTGCCCATGCGGGTGAAAAACCTCCGTAGATAGCGAAAACTTGCGACACCTGAAGTAACATAATAAATGAAAAGGTAATCAACAGTCCCAATAAAAGATGCAGTCCTACTCCCTGCCTGCTCTTCCTGCTCGATACGCATAGCCCTACTATCGATAATATAATGGTGGCAAAGGGGAATGCAATACGTCGATACTTTTCAAATTCATACGTTCTGATATCTATGGAGCCTTTTTCTTTTTCTTCTTCTATATATTTTCGGATTTCGGAATAATTCATCATAGTGTATCCTTCCTTAACCCAAATAAAATCTTCAATATGGATATTCAAAGTAGTATCTTTTTTATCGCCTACTTCTATGGTTTCCTGTACACCGTTAAATGTACGCAGAATATAATTACTTAATGTCCATGATTGTAATACCGTATCCCATTGAATTGTCTGCGCCCGCAATTTATAATGAACACCTTTCTCGTTCATAAACTCGTATGAGAAATTGTATCCTAAATTATTCGCGTTGTCCCAATAGTGTACGTAGGCGTATGTATTGGGTTCTGTTTTGATATGACTGTCTACTTCCTTACTTCTTTTCTGTATGGACATGTATTTTTCTTTGTATCCCATTATTCCCTGTTGAGTTCTGGGAATAAGGAAATTGGTCAGGTAAAACGAAAGAATGCCAATGAAAACAGCCGAGATAATATAAGGTAACATGAGACGGTAAAAACTCATTCCTGCATTTAGAATGGCTATTATTTCCGAATTTCTCGACAACTTGGAAGTAAAATAAATTACGGCGACAAAAGTAAACAAAGGACTGAACAAGTTGATAAAGTACGGAATAAAATTAAAATAATACCCTGTAATAATATCCTTTACGGGGACTTTATTATCCAGGAAACCCTGAATATTTTCTGCGACATCAACCACTACTACGATTACAATAATCAGAGCAATCACTGTGAGAAAAGAACCCAGAAATTTTCTGATAATATAAAAATCCAATAAGTTTAACTTACACCATCGCATTTAGTTCATGAGAATTAATCCATCTTTAATTTCCAAAATTCGGTCAGCCATAGCCGCAAGAGAACGATTATGCGTTACAATAACGAAAGTTTGATGCAACATATCACGCAATTCTACAAATAATTTATGCAATTCCAGAGCATTTCCTGAATCAAGATTTCCTGAAGGTTCATCAGCGAAGACAATCATGGGATTATTTATCAATGCCCGCGCAATGGCAATTCGTTGCTGTTCCCCACCGGAGAGTTCTGACGGTTTATGTTCGCCTCTATCGGACAAGTTGAAAATATCCAATAGTTTTTCTGCTTTTTTCATCGCTTCTTTTCGAGACAGCCCTGAGATAAATGCAGGTAAACAAACATTTTCTATCGCCGTAAACTCAGGAAGCAAATGATGAAACTGAAATACAAATCCAATATGTTGGTTTCTGAACTTCGACAGTTTCTTATCGGACAGGTCAAAAATATTCTGACCCCCAATTTTTACTTCTCCTTTATCAGGTTTATCCAAAGTTCCTATGATGTGTAACAAAGTAGACTTTCCTGCTCCGGAAGCGCCCATGAGACAAACTATTTCTTCTTTTTCAACATCCATGGTTATTCCTTTGAGGACTTTGAGTAATCCGTATGATTTTGTTACATGATTAACCGAAATTATTGTTGCCATCTATTTTTATTAAATATTCTTCATCAAATCGTTCTTCATACCATGAGTTACAGTATAATATTTTGTGTTCTGTCCCGTCCTACCGACACTAATTTGATTTTTAAATTCAAATACTGTTCAATGAATGAAATATAATCGGTCAATGCAGCAGGGATGTTATTTATGTCAATGGTATTGTTCCATCCTTTGAAGTGTTCATATTGAGGAGAAATATCATCTGAAAGATCGTAGGGGATTTCAGTAATTATTTTTCCTTTATAGGTATAATTTGTACATACGGTTAATGTTTTTAAAGAGTTAAGGACATCAGCTTTCATCATAATGAGTTCTGTTACGCCATTAAGCATGCAAGCATATTTCAGTAGGGGCAAATCCAGCCATCCGCATCGACGGGGACGTCCTGTTGTACTACCAAATTCATTTCCCTGTGTTCGTAATAACTCTCCTGTATCATCAAACAATTCCGTTGGGAAGGGTCCTTCGCCGACACGTGTACAATATGCCTTAAAAAGACCATATACTGTTCCTATCCTGTTTGGGGGAATACCCAATCCCGAACAGACGCCTGCTGCGATTGTATTGGAAGAAGTAACATAAGGATACGAACCAAATTCTATATCCAACAATGTTCCCTGTGCTCCTTCTGCCAATATTTTTTTCCCATCTTCCAATGCCTTATTGAGCAGGTATTCGGTTGCGCAAATATGATACGATTTTAATTCCTGTGCGGCTTGAAGCCATGCCAATTCGTATTCGGCGAAAGACAGTCCATCTATGAGAGCCGTTGAATAATCAAAGTCCATCGATTTGATTTGTCGCAGATGAATATTTTTTAAATAATTATATTTCTGCTGAAAATTGGACAACAACAAATCCCCAACACGTAAGCCATTACGACCCGTTTTGTCTATGTAGGTAGGGGTTATTCCTTTAAGGGTAGAACCTATTTTATTTTTCCCTCGAAATCTTTCGTTGGCATTGTCCAACAATCGATGTGTTGGCAAAATTAAATGTGCCTTTTCAGAAATATACAATTTCGATTTTATTTCTGTGATAGCTGAAATTTGGTTTACTTCTTTATTCAGCATGATAAATGGGTCTATAATAACGCCATTCCCGATTACATTGATAGTATTTTCTCTAAAAACACCTGAAGGAATAGTATGCAAAACTACTTTTTGACCATCAAATTCCAGGGTATGTCCTGCGTTTGGACCTCCCTGAAAACGCACAACCATATCATAATGTGGTGTAAGGACGTCCACAATCTTTCCTTTGCCTTCATCTCCCCATTGGAGACCAAGCAATACATCAACTTTCATTATTATATTTTTATCTTACTTAGTATTATATGTCATTATATCTTCTACTTCAGTAACTTTTTTAGGCAAGGGTGTTCCCAATACGCGACAACCTTCTTGCGTAATGAGAATATCATCTTCGATACGAATTCCGCCAAATCCTATATATTCTCTCACCTTGTTGTAGTTGATATAATTTGTGAATTTGTTTTCTTTCTCCCAAAGATCAATCAGTTGGGGAATAAAATAAATACCGGGTTCGACTGTAACAATAAATCCGGGTTGTAATTCTCGTCCACATCGAAGACTTGCATGACCGAAAATAGAGCTTCGTTTTGTATATTCATCGTATCCGACATAATTTTCCCCCAAATCTTCCATATCATGAACATCCAAACCGAGCATGTGTCCCAATCCGTGAGGCATAAACAAGGCATGAGCTCCTTCTTTAGCGGCGTCAACGGGATTACCTTTCATAAGTCCCAATTCGGTTAATCCTTTTGCGATGATGGTTGTAGCATTGAGGTGAACGTCAAAATAACGCAATCCCGGTTTTGCCATAGCGATACTTTCCATGTTTGCTTTAAGAACAATTTCGTAGATTTCCTTTTGTTTTGTGGTAAATTGTCCCGAAACGGGAAATGTTCTTGTATAATCGGAAGAATATCCTGAAACCGATTCCGCACCAGCATCTACTAATAGCAGTCTTCCATTTTCCAATGTTTGTTCGTGATTATGATTGTGCAAAGTTTCTCCATTTTGCGACAGAATGACAGGAAAAGAAACGCCATTCCCTTCCGATAATGCCATTCCTTCAATCAGTCCTGCCAATTGTCGTTCTATTTTTCCTGCTTTACAGTTTTGCATAGCTGCCAAGTGCATTTTGACGCCCGTATCGCAAATTTTATCCATTTCGATAATTTCTTCGGCTTGTTTGCAATTGCGTAAAGCGACGACTGCTTTTATCAGTTCCACAGAAGCATTGGATTTGATGTCGTCTATTGAAATTCCTGTTAGTTTGTGCAGGAATATTTGGTTATCCGATCTATAAGGCGGCAAAAAATGTACTTTCCGATTTTTCAACAATGCGTTTTCTATACGGGCAGACAAGTCAGCTGTTTTTTGCACGTATGAAATTCCACACATAGCGCCAAGTTCGGTTATTGTGGGTTGATTACCCATCCAAATGATGTCATCAATTGTATAATCATCACCAAACAATATATCTTTACCTTCGTCCAAATCAATTACGCCAACCAAACCGGGTAATTGTAATCCAAAAAAATAAATAAACGAACTGTCTTGACGATAATGATAGGTATTTGACGGATAATTCATGGGCGCCTCATTATTACTCAACAAAACAACGATACCTTGCTGTATCTGTGTACGAAGACGGTTACGTCTATCAATATAAATTTCTTTATTAAACATACTCTTTCCTTTTATTATTTGCGGGTACAAATGTACACCTTTTTTATCAATATCTCTAACGCTTTTTTCTGCTTTTTATGTTACTCCAAAATATTATTTTCAAGATGTCATTAGAAATATCCCTTTTGCCTCTTTCGAGTGGACAAGTGAACAGGACAATAGGGGTTGAAATGGAAAATGTATTAAAAATAAATGCAGGCATAACCTGCTCGGAATAGAACCTCGTCCGAACGGGAACAACACGAACGGGGGCGTTGTTTGGACATCATTATGCGTCAGCTCATTTTCAATTTTCAATTTTCAATTAATGAAGTTTTCAATTGATGAGCTATGCAAGTCAAAAATTTCATGTACATTTGCAAAAATAATAATATAGCATAATGAAAGTAGGTATCATTACGGGAGCGGACGGGGGTATGGGACAAGAATTAACAAGGGCATTGGCAAAAAAAGAATATGCTGTTGTTATGGGTTGTAGAAACATACAGAAAGGGAATAAGATTTGCGAACAGATTAAACGAGAAACAGGCTGGTCTTCTATTGAAGTGATAGAAATTGATTTATCTTCTTTCGCTTCGATTTATCGGTTTGTTTCCCAAGTGTATTCAAAGTATAGACAGTTAGATGTCTTGTTGAATAATGCAGGGATTTTATTTCATCATCTGCAAATGACGAAGGAAAATGTAGAATTTACTATAGGGGTAAATTATCTTGGTCATTACCTTTTGACAGAGCGTTTATTTCCTCTTATGTCATCAGGAACAAGAATTGTCAATACACTTTCTCTCCTGTTTAGATACGGGAAAATAGGGACTGACTTTTTCTCGTTTAAATCTTCTTGTTTTAGCAGGTTCAGGTATTATTCCAATTCCAAATTAGCGCTGTATTATGCAACGCTGAATTGGGCGGAAAGATGGGACAAAAAAGGAATTACAGTTAATTGTGTTGATCCCGGAATTGTCAATACAAAAATTCTTTGTTCTGGAAATAAAGTGATTGACAAGTTATGTGATCTGTTACTTCGACCTTTCATTCGTACTTCTCAACAAGGAGCCGATACTATTATCTATTTGGCAACAACTGATGAAATTCAACATGTAACAGGACAATTATTTAAAGACAGAAAGATAAAACAGCTTTCTTTTTCTTTGAACAATCAGCAGAGAAAATTATTGATACAACAAACAGAGGATTTTATTGACAAACATAAGAATTATTAAAGAGAGAATTATGATATCTTATTTTATATCGCTTTTATATCCGACTTATTGCGAAGGTTGTGGACGGACACTTGTAAGGGGTGAGGAATGTCTTTGTTTATATTGTTTAGAGAATTTGCCAAGAACAGATTTTCATCACTACAAAGATAATCCTGTTGAAATGGTTTTTGCGGGTCAGTCGCCTGTTTTTCGTGCAACTGCATTCTGCTTTTTTAATAAAGGAAATATCATGCAAAAACTTATTCATCAGTTAAAGTACAAAGATAATAAAGCAATAGGGTTTTATTTGGGGCATCAGTTTGGGTTAGAGTTGGCAAAGATAGAAGCATTTCAATCTATTGATCTTATCATACCTGTTCCGCTTCATCCTAAAAAGTTCAGGCAACGAGGATATAATCAAAGTGAATGTATCGGAAAAGGAATATCAGAAACATTGTCCAAACCCATGGATACCTCTTCCATAATTCGTGTTACGCCAACGTCCACTCAAACAAAAAAGGCAAGGTATCAACGATGGGAAAATGTTTCGGGAATATTTCAATTAACAGACCCCAATGCATTGACAGGGAAACATATTTTGCTGGTAGATGATGTCATTACTACAGGCGCTACCATAGAAGCCGCTGCCCGACTTTTACTTACCTTACCTTGGGTAAAAGTCAGTGTTGCCTGTTTAGCCTATGCAGGAAATTAATTTTCAAAACAACAAACCAACAAATTGTCTTCTATCTGTTTGAAGATAATGTTTACTGTTTTATGACAGTCTTCTTTCATTATTTTTCCTGTTGCTGTTCCTTTTTGGCAATCAACGTCGGATAAAGATAAATGTTCTGTAAACAAAGGATGATACGAACTGTACATTTTATACATGGCTTCTTTTGCCCCCCAATAAACATGTAATAAAAAAGGATTTGAGGTATTGAGACTTTGGAGTTCTTCCGGGAGCAAAAATTTATGTTTCAGTGAAGCTATATTTTCTTTGATTTTTTCAATGTCGACGCCCGTTTCTTTGTGTCTGGAGATGAAAACAACGACAAAATCATTAGAATGAGAGATGGACAAAAAGAAAGAAGGTTCTTTTAGTATTGGTTTTCCATTGGACAGATAATCTATTGAAAAGTCTTTTCCGAGTAAATGATTTAGGAGTATTCTGTTTGTCAGCCATTCTTTTTTACGTTTTTTATTTTTCAATGTAGCGAAATGATGTTTTCCCTCTTGAGAGAGTGTTATTAATTGAAGCAGTTCTTCTTCGTTCTCTGTCAGTTTCCAAATGGAAAATAAACCAACATTTTTTATTTCTTCTGTCAGGTATAGGGGCATGTTTTAATGATAATGCTTGCAAAGGTATCTTAAAGAAAAAAGGAACAGAAAATATATCTTCTGTTCCTTTTTCGTAAAAGTTTATTTCACCAAATGATAAGTATCCTGAGCGATTACAAGTTCTTCGTTTGTAGTAACGGAAAGTACTTTCACTTTGCTTGAAGGCGTTGAAATAATTCCGTCGCTACCTGCAAAAGTTTTATTTGCTTCTTTATCTAATAGGATGCCAAAAAAATCCATGTTATCAAGAATAGCTTCGCGCATGAACCATGCATTTTCTCCAATACCTCCTGTCATGGCGATAATATCGATGCCATTCATTGCAGCCACGTATGCGCCAATGTATTTTTTAACGCGATAAGCAAACATATCAAAAGCGTATTTGCAACGTTCATCTCCTGCATCTTTTCCTGCACGAATATCTCTCATGTCTGATTTTCCGTCAGAAATTCCCTGTAATCCTGATTTTTTATTTACAAAATCGCTCATTGCCTTGTAGTCTAATTTTTCATTTTCGGCAATATAGATTAAGACGCCTACATCCAAATCTCCTGTGCGGGTTCCCATGATTAAGCCTTCTACAGGTGTAAATCCCATGGAAGTATCTATCGATTTACCGTGATTTACGGCACAGATAGACGCTCCATTCCCCAAATGACAAACAATGATTTTTTTATTGTTCCAATCTTCTCCCAACAAGGCAGCAGCTTTGGGTGCAACATATTTATGACTTGTTCCATGAAATCCATACCGACGAATTTTCTGATTGCTGTAGTATTCATACGGAATTGCATACAAAAAGGCTTCGGGGGGCATTGTTTGATGAAATGAAGTATCAAATACGCCAACCTGTTTAATGTTGGGCAGTAATTGTTTCATCACACGTAATCCCATTAGACTTCCCGGATTATGTAAGGGCGCTATTACACACAGTTTTTCTATCCATTCCAATTCCTGTTCTTCGATAATCGAACTCTGCGTAAAATACTCGCCTCCATGAGCTACACGATGTCCACACGCTCCTATCTCATTAATATCGGATAATACGCCATAGTCTTTATCAACAAGTATTTCGAGCATTAAATGAATGCCTTTTTCGTGATTGGGTACAGGAGTTTGCGTATAATATTTTTCTTTATCTTTTGCTTTGTGGGTAAATTCTCCCATATCCAATCCTATACGCTCTATTAATCCTTTTGCCATGACGTTGGCATTATTTTCCATATCAATAAGCTGATATTTGATAGAAGAACTTCCACAGTTCAAGACCAATACTTTCATTTTCTCTTGGTTATTTCGTATTTGTTATTTGAACGGGTTACTTTAATCGTGCAGAGGATTCCCGTCTAAATCGAAATAATAGCGATCATCAATAATTTGGTCATTCGCTGCGAGTTTTCCTTTTACGTCAACAGTGATCCCTGTTATACTAATTCCTACGCTGTATACATATCTGTAAGTATATTTTTCAGGTTCTTTGTTGTCTTTTTCGTAGGCATCAAGAATAATCTTGTGGAGCTTTTCGGCGTTTATTTGGTTCTTAAAGTCAAAAAGTTCATCTTCGAGACGGAAATCAGCCTTTTCTTTATCCGATCCACGTACATCAACAGTAACTTCCTGCGCGGATTGCCATCCACCTATTTCCCCATGAAACATGCATCTTTGCAGTTTTTTTGAGTTACTTGGATTTTGCATATCAGCAAGAATCATCAAATAAGCATCTCCTTTATTTCCTTTATCTTCGGGGTTGCTAACAGTAATTGTTATCTCATGGGCTTTGGTTGCCTGATCGCCCATTCTATCCAGAATGGCGTCATAAAGTTTTTGAACTTCTTCCTTATTTTCCATGATTTTGGGATCTATTTTCGTATCAATCCCTGCGCCGCCGAAGCAGCCTGTCATCATCACACACATTCCCACTACAACTAGTGGCTGTAAAAATTTTTTTACCATACTTTTATTATTTATTTAAATTATTTTCCTACTCTTACGGCTTCATAGGTATTGCCTTTTTTTATCGCTGCAAAGGTAGCAAAAAAACAATTACAAACTTTAAAATCTACAAGCA
>JAIROC010000173.1 GCA_031257735.1 Bacteroidales bacterium
TGGCTACACGGATATTTATATGCAACGCAGTCATTTACGTCCCGATATTCCTTACGAATGGGTTTGGGAAATCAAATATATCGCTAAAAAAAGGACAATCGACAACGTGTTGGAAACAACACGTAAAGAAGCGCGTAAACAACTTGACAAATACCGCAATTCGGCGATGTTTGCAGGTCGCAACGATATTCGGTACCTCTCGGTGATTTTTATCGGTAAGGACAAATATGAAATAGAAGAGATTTGAGGCAGGATTAATGAAACTTTGTGGAACCTTTGTGTTCTTCGGTGCCTTTGTGGTTAAAAAAAGAGCGCCTTTGCGGTAATTTTACACCACAAAGTATCCCTTTTTCAGAGCAAATGAAAAAACAGGAATAACTTGAACTTGAATTTGAATCTGAATCCCAATTTGGATTGTAAGTTCAAAAAATGGTTGAGTTATATAGAAGATACAAAGAACACAAAGATTTCACAAAATATGTCTTTGCAGTAATCTTTTTTTGAATGCGAAGGTCACAAATGGCGCCTGAGTAGTTACAATTATTTCAAAATAATGACGGCAATAATTGAGAAAAAAATAAAAAAAATGACGGCGATAATCTGTTGTCTTTTTACCAAACAAGGATGATTGACGATTCAACATCTTCTAAAAAAATCTTCGTCAAAAGGTTGTAACCATACGAACGATAGAGGAATATCCGGATAAGTAGTCTCAAATTTTTGATACTTTGCCGATTTTACTAATGCCTGGTCATACTTGATTTCAACAGCATAAGGTTTTTCCACGTATGGCATCACAAAATCTACCTCGTTGCCGTCGGCGGTTCGCCAGAACAGAATATCGTCGACGCCATATTTTTCGCACAATAGTTTATAGTATAAGGTCTCCCATATCATTCCTTTATCGACGCGAAATGTAAACGGCTGAAAATTATTAAGTAAACTGTTTTGCATTCCTGTGTCAAGCAAATAAACCTTTGGCATTTTAGTTAATTCTTTGCGCAAATTCCTGTAAAATGGTCGAACTAAAGCTATATGAAAACATTTTTGTAATATCGCCATATAGTTTGTTACTGTTTCATGCTTTATTCTCAACGTCACAGACAGCTCATTGATGTTCAGCAAGTTTCCGGACTGTCCCGCAAGAATACGGAAAAGATAATAAAATGTCGTTTCATTTTGTATGCCGGCTTCCAGCACGTCTCTTTTGAGATACGAATCGCGAATTTCTGCCAATCGTTCTATTTTTTCCTGATTATCAGGTTCGGTTATTACGGCAGGATAACCGCCATAGAGCATATAGGTGTCCCATTCCTGTCGCAACAAATTTATGTAAACCGATTTTGCATTTGACATTGTCCGTATTCGAACAACATCATCCAATAAATCCTGCCTGTCTCTCAATTGCAAGTATTCGTCAAACGAACATGTTCGTAACCAAAATATTTTTTTCCTTCCTGCCAACGAATCTTTGAAAGAACTGTCCATGTAGAAAGCGCTACTCCCGGTTGCTACGATTTTAATTTTCTCTGCTTGTTCATCATATAACAGTTTAAGAAAATTGGACGGGTCCTGTAAATATTGTATCTCATCTATAAAAACAATAACACGTTCTTCTGTAACAGGCAAATATGTCAGAAGATTAAATGGAGACTCATTCAAATGTTCCTTAACATCTTTATTTTCCAAATTAAGAAATATCGAAGGCATTCCTGTGTTTTTGCAATGCTCGTTCAACTGTTTTAACAATGTTGATTTCCCTGTCTGACGAGCGCCGGTCATAATTGTAAATTCTTTCTTCAATAAATGCCTAAGTAAAGGCTGAAACAAACTTCTTACCATAATTTTTTTTCGCAAAGGTAAGTATTTTTTCTGCATCGGTAAAATTATCCGATAATTTTACCGGCGCACCGGTAAAATTATCCGATATTTTTACCGGTCTTTGTTTGTGTCGTCAATTTGTGGAGACATCGCTTCGATAATATGTTTTATGCGTTCTTTATCTTGTTCCGGACTTCTCATAAATCAATATTTTATCCTGTTCGGCTGTTTTATGTGCAAATGATTGCAGCATTCCTTCCTCAACCAAATCCACTTTTCTGCCTGTAATTTGCTCTAAATTGTAAACAATGCCCCCATAACGAAAAAGTGTAATTTTTTCATTCGGACTGAAACGTATCAGCATATCAATATCGCTTTGGCTATCGTCTTCGTTGCGGGCAAAAGAACCGAATAACCAAGCCTTTTCGACAGGAGACTTGCATAATACACTAATAATATCGTTCAACATTTTCGAATCCATAACGAATTTTTGGCAAAAGTTATACTGAATTATACTGTAAGAAATTCTATACCCAAAACCCTCAATCTGCGCAAATCATGTTCATCCGTGTCATCTGCGTGCTAAACTTCCGGCTTCATACACAAATTCCGGTTTTTCCGCCTGTCCCAAAATCCACTCATAGAGCTGTTTCATTTTTTGAGCAACTATTTCTATGGAATAATTTTCTTTTATCAATTCTCGTCCACGTATTCCCATTTGCCGGTATTCTTCTTCGGGTAGAGCGATGGCTTCTTTCAATGTCTGTGCAATGGTGTTTACATCGTTATCAATCCACCAGCCACAACGGTGAGTGTTAAGTTCCTGCCACGGAGCGCCTTTACTAACAATCGCAGGCGTACCAGATGCAAGCGCTTCAATTACCACAATTCCTCCATTCTCACTGTATGTCGGCAAAATAAATACATCGGCGTCATGAAAAAGCGTCCATTTCTTTTCACCATATACTCCACCCACAAAATCAAAAATGTTTTCTGTGTTTTGTTCCTGTATCCTGTTTTTTAATGACTGTACATAAGGAGCGTCTCCTTCTCCTGCAATAATAATTTTATAACCGGTCAAAACATCCCTAATTTGAGTAACTGCATCAATCAAAAGCTCTATGCCTTTTTTAGGATGAATACGGGACAAATATAATATTGTTTTTGTTTTCTCCCAACTTGATTTTATAGATGTATTTTTTAATTCAATACCATACGGAATAATGCAAATTTTATCATTGTATCCCAATTGTAACAAATTCTGTTTTTCCGATTCGGCGGTAGAATGAATATAATTTGCTGTTTGAACAGCCTTTTTTTGATACAGATATAAGGCAGGAACTTTTCGTGTCCAATGATGCCGCTGTATTATCCATGGTTCCAACATACCATGCGGAATAAGAATTGCCTTATAACCCGATTGTTGCGCCCACATCTGAGTATATGCGCATAAAGGATTCCAGCAACCGTTAATATGCACCATATCCGGTCGTATGTCTTTCAATAATTTTTGCCACTGTTTTTTTGCGCTATAGAACTGCAATAAAGAATCTGATAAATAGTGTATTTGTGCATTTTCTATTGTTACAGGTCGTTGTGAACGATGAGTAACAACATGTAATTCTACAAGTTTGCCTAATTCTTTAGCCAACAGTTGCATGTGCGTAGATGTTCCTCCGGAAGAATGGTCAATGGAGGGAATGTAATGGATGATTTTCATTATTTTACTTTATTTATTATATCTGAGATTTTTCCAATAACTGCCTTTATTCCGCTCTTTTATTACATTCAAGCGCAATTGCATTTGTGAATCGGCCTTGATTTTCTACATGTTCAAACATTTTATCTTCGGAATCATTAAATTTGCATTGCCTGATATTCACAAATCCGGCAATTTTTGATTCCATTGATAATGAATTTTTATCCCACATCCATAAATGTCTCGAATTCCCCCATAGAAAACTCATGACATTTTTTAATCCTTTAGGTCGGCTATTTAATCCCAACGATGTTACATGACCTATAAAATTTATGCTTGCATTGGCATCTCCATTATCAAGTGCGTTTAGATAATTTCGTGCAGCGGTTTCCAAATCAGGAACAACACATCTGAATATCCCTCCACATTTTAATATTTTATATGTATTTTTGAGAGCCAACCTGAAATCATGTAATGACAAATGTTCTAAAACATGAGAACAATATATTCCATCGCACGGATTATCTTTTACCGGAAGACCTGCAATAATGTTTCCATAATGCACATTAGACGCGAATATTATGTCTAACTTATTTTCTAATAATTTCCCGATTATCGGGATTTTCTGAAATAGGAGTGATGGCGAAGCATCGAAATTTTCCCATTCTGTCAGAGCTGAAGGACCACAGCCATATTGAACGTAAAGCATGATTTTATAATTTTTAATATTTACAATTTATTTTAACCAAGGCGCTATGGGTCTTTGAGGAGATTTTTTAAGAACATGTTGAATAATAGCATCAAAATATTTTGCTGCTGTTTCTCCTGAAATATTTTGCATTGCCCAACTTTTTATCTCCTCGCGTTTGCCGATGTCGTAAGGCAAAACCGTTAAGAAATCACGTAACACTTCTTCCAAATTATCTTTTTCAATCGAAAACATACGTCCTCTAATTCCCTGTAATAAGACAGAGGCGCCACAATTATCGCTTGCAATAACCGGTGTGCCACACATCAATGCTTCATTCACTACCGCTCCCCAACCATCGTAAATGCTTGGCAAAATTAAGACGTCCGAAGCTGCTATTATTTTATGGATTTCCTGATTAGGCACTTTACCCAAATAATTACATCCTGTATTTTGTATAACTTGCTGTAATTGATTTTCCAACGGACCTGTACCTATTATAATAAGATTATCAATGAATTCAAGTTTTTTACATACTGAGACTAACCGTAAGACGTTTTTCCTCGTATCGATGCTCCCAATAAACAACAATTTAGGATTTTTGGTTTGATTTTCATGAACTGTTATCGCATGAGTTTCTGTAAAATACCCCCAATCATATATTATAGATTTGCTAAATCCGACCGATTCAAAACACTTTCGTCCTCTCCTGCCTGTGGTCAAGATAAAACATATATGCTTGCTGTACCTCATGCGAAACAGCCAATATTTAAAAAAACGCAATTTCCCTTTGACGCCCATCCAATTAAAAGGTTCCGAAAATATGCCTGCAGTCAAATTCTTTTTTACGGCAATCTTAAAGGCTTCACTTGGCAATTTAAATGCTTGAACACCTGATATCACATGAATAGCATCTAATTTAAACAGTTGTGTTATCTCGTTCTTATTTGGAGATATAATCACCTGTACTTCTCCAAAATCAGGGATATAAAAACCATGTTTTATCCGAACGGGATCCATTTCTGTTTCAGAAACTAAAATCACATTATGGATTTCCGCCAAATTTCGCAAAAATGCGGAATGTAAAATACATAAGAAACTTTGCCAAAAAATAAAAGTCATATTATATATATAGATTCTAATTGCTTAAAACTTTGTTTCCATTTTTCTGCTGAAAAATGAGTTGATAAGGCTTTCTGATTGTCTTTATATTTATATAAATCTGTTTTATTCATCGAACAGATGTTTAGAACAGTTTCTTTTATAGCATCTTTGGAATATTCAACTGAAAAATAATTAAATGCAGTCAATTCAGGATATTGAATAGTAGATACGACAATCTTATTATAACAAAAATATTCCAGTATTTTAGATGGAAAATTATTTACATTTTCAGAGAAAGCAGGATTTCTTAAACTCAAACAAATATCAACCTGATTATAAAGTAGTAGATATTCATCATAAGGAAGATAACCTAAATAATTAATATTCGGGAATTTCGACAATAATGAAATATCCGGAGCGCCTAATCCTGTTATTATTAACTTACAATTCGGCAATTCCCTAAAAATATCAATAGCCATGTCAAATCCCGTATAAAAATCTAAATTTCCAGAGAATAAACAAATAAGATTGTTTTTACGACCTATTTTCAAAGGTTGAATTTTTGATTCATCTATCACTCCGGCAATATTTAACATGTTTTTATGTTTTACCATCGTCCTGTTTGATAAAAAAATTACGCCATTAGACCTTTTCAGTAATAAAACAATGATATTATGAATAGAAAAGAAATTTATATAGGGTGCATAGTTTAAATCCAATACAATTATATATACTTTCCGAAAAAA
>JAIROC010000187.1 GCA_031257735.1 Bacteroidales bacterium
GTAAGAGCAGCGGAGCTAATCCCTACCCCAAAACGCATTGATTGTTAGGGATTGCCACGTCGCTGCGCTCCTCGCAATGACGATCTCTGTTGTTACGAAAATACTTTTCACACAGCCTCGAAAGCACACAGCCTCGAAAGAGGCTACTTTTCACACAAGCTCCATCGTCTATTCTTATTTTTTTACCGTTCAACACCTATCATTATTCTTGGTGGCGTGCCGGAAGTTATTTTCAGTCGGAACGTCCGCTTTGTTTGACACACTCCATTGAAAACAGTATAAGTTATAAAACTATTCCCTGTCGATACACCCGTTACTTTTACTGTAGCAGGGTTTTTGGTTGGGTCGCTGAGAATTATATTGGCATTGTTGTGTGTCCAAACACCGTTGGGAGTTCCATTAAACAATACTATCTCCTTATTTAGACAGACACTGCCTTTACCTGTTATCTCTTCAACATCCGGAAAATCCTTTACATCCACTTCGAAGCTCTGACTGAATCCTGTTGCGGTTAAAGTATAGGTAAGTGTTGCCTTACCTTCTGAAACAGCTTTCACAACAGTACTGTCTACTTTTGCTACCTCCGGTTTATCGCTTACCCAAGAACCCTCTGCATCCGCTACGGGAAAAAGTTTTGCTGTCATTCCTGTGCAAAGTTCTTTTCTTTCTACCGATATAAGAGGCAAAGGCTTTGAAACCTCTACATACACATTTGCCGTTGTTGTATCTCCGTTGCAGGTAAGATGATAGGTAATCGTGTCAAACCCGCTGAAACTTGCGTACGAAGTATAGATTAGCGTGTCTTTAGTTACATTCACCGTTATGTCTCCATTTAACGGCTTTTTGATTATTTCTACTTCAGGAATACAATTATCAGGGATAAAATCCTTGGTAAGGAAGTCAACAACTACAGGCAGTTTGCTGGTGGTTGATGCGGTGTCGTTTTGCGCTATAAGCAAACTTGAAAAGGGAAACATTATCATATTGTTATTGGTATCGCATTCCAATTGAACATAACGCGCCTCTCCCTTATCGTTTAGCCTGATAATAATATCGGTGATAGACATGTAAGAAGAAAAATTGCGAAGCATAAAGTTAAATCGTAACGTATCCCCTGCATTGACAATTTTCATTGAGCTGTCGACAGTTATTCTGTTTGCAGGCTCTACTGCATCTCCGTAAACTGTCAGATATAAAGGTGGCTGCCAAACGGCATCCCCCGTGTTTACAACAATGAGCGTCGCTACCAAAGAATCTTCGGCAGCATAGTGATTGAAATGATATTCTTTTATGTCAGATATTCCGATATCAGGAGTAATGAGAAGAGGCGTCCCTTTGGTATTCAAAATTGTCTGCTGCTGTAAAAAATTATTGTAAGGTTTTATGTCATCGGCAGTATACATAATTCCATCGTTTCCCGGAAACAGGGTCACTGGACTGAACTGTATTGTCGGAATGCTCAAGTCTTCGTTTACGTTCACAGTATTGTAAGCATACTGATTCCAAACTTTACGCGCCGACGCCCAAGGATGATCTGACTGTCCTTTATATATGCGTAATACGGCATTATGATTTGTTGCCCTGTTTAGCGTATCAATTGCGCTTGTAGTTAATATTTCTGCATATCCGTCTCCGTCTACATCCACCACAACAGGATATTCATACTGCGTCCCACTATAAGCAGGAGTTGTATACAGATTATAGACTGCATTTGTATCCATTCCCGTCAAATGAGATTTTAAACTACCGTTTATAATTTGCAAATTTGTTTCGTCTCTGTAGACGATTTCAGCAATTCCGTCCTGATTAAAGTCAAATAATGTCAATCCCGTAGAACCGGAAGCATCCGTATGGTTCAAACTCCACAATTCATCCAGAATATCACCTTTAAGAACAAATGCTCTTATAAGTCGAGTGTTTTTGTTTGCCGACAATACGACGATTTCAACTATGCCATCACCGTTAATGTCTCCTACAAAAGGGAGATTTCGATGAGCAGCATCCGTGAGCTGATGCATAACAAGAATTTGTTCTGTTGATGGTTTCCAGATATATAAATAAGCTGTCCTTCCTGTTGTCGTTGCATTCGCCTGTGTCTGTACAAGTATTTCAAGTTCTCCGTCATTGTCAAAATCGGCGACAAGAGTTGCCCCATCATTATGCAGGTTTGTTGAATGATACCGAGGAACAACCTGCTTTGTAACAGTCATTGTATTTTCGGCAGGATTTGTACGGCTGTTTATGATTACTTCGTACAGTTGATTACCTGCGCAGAGTTCAAGATTTTGGTCTCCGATGACATTCATCGCTAAAGAAAAGAGCCCGTTTCCTGCATCCGAATAAAGCGTTAATCCTTTGTTTCCAATGCCTCCATTACAGACTTCAAGCCCTGTTACTGCATCAAAAATTTGATTGCCAACATAAACTTCTGCATAAGTATCATTATTGAAATCGGCAAATCCTATTCCCCGTCCACAGGGAAGCGTTGCATAAGTTGGATTAAATACTGCCGTACTGCTTGTCCATAATAGATTTCCGTGAATATTATATGCAAGTAATCGGTTTGTGTTTTCTTCCATCACCACAATAATAGCGGTATCTGTTGTTTCATTCCACTTTATGCGGGCTATTGCTTCTGCAGATACAGATAAAATATTGGTAGAATGTTTCACAGGCATATCAAAATCGGGACCTTTCAATATGATAAAATCTTGATAGGTATTTGCACCCTTGACTGCTTTGAGAAAAATATCAGGATAACCATCACCGTCAAGGTCTCCTACCAGCGGAGATTGAATGGTAGCAACCGTATCATATTCTTTATAAAGAGTAATTGTCCATTGATCAGCTGTCGGATCTACATAGCAATCCACCTTGCTAACATTGTCAGGATAATTATGCGCTTGAACAGTAACAACATTACCGTAAGCCGTATCGCAGGAAGTTACTACCATTCGGCGGTAAGAAGTAAGAAAGCTAAGAGGAAGTTCTGGCGAATACGCGTGAGCTGTAGCATGATCAATATTCTCCCAATCTCCGTTACCTTCTCTTTTTTGCCAGAGATAAGCATAATCACCCTTTCCGCCCGAAGCAGGAAACAGAGAAATGAAAGCATCAGGAATAAATCCTGCAATTAAACTCTGATTATACCCAATTTTACCGCCATTTACCATTTCGGTTTGGGTTACCTTTACGCTATTGCTCATCTGGGAGATACAAGTCCCGTCGAAATAGGTCATGGTATAGTTACCTGTATCTTTTGCCCAGTGATTTTCCAAAGCAATATCCTGTAATTCCACATTGTTCAGATACCATGTGTAAGAATTAGCCCCACTAACCGAAGCCATTAATAAAACACTATCTCCTGCACACATAATTGAATTTGGAGGTGTAATTGTTGCCGCAGCTGGCGAGTGGAAACTGCTCACAACTACGTAAGTCTCGATTAATTCTCTTCCGATAATAGCGCCTGCTATACTGTCAATCCACGCATAATTGTGTATCGTTCCGGGTGTATGCGCGCTACTAATAATATGCCATACAGCAGAATCTCCAGATACAAGAGAATCTAATGACCATGTAATTTTGCTGTTTACGGTATCATATACCCCCACATTGCCGACAAAAGAATGGGCAGACAAAAATGACCATCCTGTTCCCAAACTGTCTACAAGAAGAATATTATGCGCTGTTTGATTGCTGTTATTAACGATTTTAACTGTAAAAGTACTTGTTCCGCTCATACAGGTGATAACAGAATTGATAGTTTGGGACATCTCCAGTATTCCGAATGTTTTTTGGTTATTGGTAAGATTACAGTCGCTAAAAGTTCCTACGGCAGGAAAATTTGTTCCATCGTCTAATATACGCACATAAAACTGCTGTGAATTTAATCCCGTGATGGTTTTATTTACTGTTACCGTTTGTCCCGGATACAAATCAACGCCAAGTATTCCACTTCCAATGATATTTGAAGAGGCAATCGAATTGGCATAATATTGAATGGGTGTTTTTGCTGTAGCAACAGCTTTGCCCTGATTTCCAAAAGTAACATTAAAAGTAATGTCATTTCCATTTGTTAGAATTGTCCCTCCAACCACATATACATCCGCCGAAATATCTATCGGAGAAAAAGTATTATCATTTATATAAGGTGGCTGTATAAGTCCACCATTATAATATAAAGTATGTATGCCATTATTTTGATTGAGTTCCAAAGTTTGAGAAGCAACCATCGGGTGTATGGTTAAATCTCTATCTACTAACAATGGATTGTATATTCGTTGATTCCATACCGCTGGAGAGGATGCCCATTTGGACTTAGCGCCTTCTATTACGATAAGATGTGTATTATTCGTCGTATTATCAATAGAACTTACAGTAATTATATCAGCGCTTCCATCTCCATTTACGTCTGCAACCGCAGGCGTTTCAGTTCCCGTCTTTGCATAACAGGGTATTGAAGCCAACTCAAGAGGCGGCGTATTACTTCCATCTACAAGCATCAGGCGCTTTCCATTTCGCACAATTATTTCTAACTTTCCATCCAAATCAAAATCAAACAATGTAATACCGGGATTATTGACAAGAACGCCCGTATCATTATTCAATGTCCATTTCCATTTCTTTGTCATTTTATTGCCCGAACCTGCATAAGAATAAGCATGAAGATGATTATTCCACATAAATAAAATCTCAGGATATTTTTTTTCTGTAAGAGGATCTTTTATACCGTCTATATCTCCAATAGAGGGATAGCCTGAGGCTCCCGAAGCAGTTATCATGATAGAATCCATAACCGTTTTGAATTTTGGCGTCCACACTGTATAGACTTTATTATCACTATTTGTATTTCCGGAAAGAAATACAAGGTCTATATTTCCGTCCAAGTCAATATCTCCCGACATATTCCATCCTTCCTTAGCGCTTTCAAAATACGGACAACGGGCATACAGATCAATCTTTGTTCCATCCCATTTATAGACATCACTGCCGAGAATAATCTCAGGATGTCCGTCTCCATCTACATCTGTTGTATATGGTATGCAGGTATTGTTACTCGAACCGCCATTCGTCTCAACAAAAGCCCAAAGAGGAAAAGTTGCAAGTACATTTCCACTATAGTCGATTAATTGATTTCCTGCTACAAACTCCACGCTTCCATCGCCGTCAAAATCGGCGGCAATCACTGTTATATCGAAAGCTCCAGCCTTATTACCTGTAAACGGTTTTTGCCAGAGGGTATCAAATGTAATGGGACGCACACACGGAGCGCTATTTACTTCCAACAAAAACATTTGTCCTGTAAGATGACTTGCAAGGAATATTTCCGCTTTCCCGTTTCTATTTCCGTCTAAAAGCAGAAAACAGTTTGGGCTTCCGATATCATTTATCGGATGCATTATTTCACCAATACGATCACCTGTATTTCCGTCAAATATACAAATTGTAGAAGGCGATTGATCAGGCATAGACAGTATTAATATTTCTGTTTTGCCATCTCCGTCTATGTCTCCTGTAAGGGGAGTTGCATTGGCATTCAAGGCTGTTGATGAACTGCTAATAAAACCCTTAGCCGACCAAGCGGTATCCATTTCAAAGGAAAAGGGAAGTTTTGTAGCGCCACAATCTTCATCTTCGGAAAGAACATTGAGCGGAAAATTGTTGATTGAAACATATATTTTTGCTTCACTGTTATCAATCTTGTAAATTACAGTATCCTTTCCCACAGTTCCCTTTGATTTATATCTGATCTTATCTCCTTCGACAGTAGCCGTTCCATATTTACCCTGTTGAACAATATCAGGTACAGGCGTACAATATTTGGATTTGTTGTCATTATGCAATACATCTACAAGAACCTCCTCTCCTGAAGTAAGCGAAACATAATCATCCACAGTAACGGGAATATTTCTTGTAAGAATTTTAACCGTAGAAAATCCCCTGCAAAGCCCGTCAGTTATATAGCACTTGTATTCACCCGCCATGTTTGCGCTATAGGTTTCGTTGGTTGCATCCTGTATAATGACATCATTTCTGTACCATTGATAAGTAGGGGTATAATCCGGCGGATTAATCTGCATAGCAGTTAGCAAAACACCATCTGTAGTACTGCAAAGCACAGTATCAGGCGAAGCTATAACTATATACTTCAAATAAGGACAGTCTATACCTGAGAAGGTGTTGTTATCCAAATCACATTCAAGATATCCGGGTACAGGAAATTTAGCGCCATTATCAACAATACGCGCCCAAATCAGTTTATTTTTAAAATCCCCATTGATCTTGTAAGTACGTTTTACTTTTTCGTCGGGGAAAATATCTACTCCAACAGTCTGTGTACTTTTAATAAGTGTAGCGCCCGAATCGATAGCAAGTCCTGATGTTCCTCCATTGTAGAAAGCAATGGGGGTTTGTGCATTGATAGAGGAGCTTCCTCCATTACGTATTGTAAGTATAATAGACGCCGAAGCGCTGGAAGTTACGGTTATTTCCATATCTGATAAAATAGCGTCGGGCTTACGTACCTGCGGAACATATTTTTCTCCCAACTTCATAATGGGTTGTTGAATCCATTGACCGTTATAAGGATATATTGTATCTCCGTTTACATCCTTATAAGGTGTAAGCATGGACTGCGTTTTGGCAGGCACAGTGAGGTCTTCGTTGATTTGCAACGGAAAATAAATTCCCTGATTCCAGACAGGCGGACAGGGCGCCCACAAATTTGTTCCCGGAGCATGTTCAAACACATGTACAAATCCTTTTGACTTTCCGCCATTGGGAGTATTATGTACAAGGGTAACGATATCCGCGCTTCCGTCCATATTGACATCAGCAATCACGGGCGCTTCAAAACCGGTATAAGACCCTATGCCTGTAAATTTAAACCTGACAGCGCCTGTCGAACTTACAGCTTCTGTATTATAGATATAACTTTGTCTTGCCGGTGAAATTACACGCACAGAATTTTCATCTCGGTAACAAAGTTCCTTTACATTGTCATTGTCGAAATCGAACATGGAAATCCCCGTACAGGTAGATTCGTCATTCTGTTCCATTGCCCAAGCTAACTTCAACCGTTGATGCAAGGGCGTTGAACCGTTAGGTGCAGCATGATAGGTGAACCCAATAACGTGTCCCCTGACGTGTGAATTGGAAGAATAATTGAACCCCTCGCCGTATTTGCCTTTGGATACAGAATTAAGATAGTTAAACGACAAAGGATGAAATGCAATTTCGGAAGTATTATTTCCTGATGTGTAAAATCGTCCACCATTAAAACAGATTTCGGGCAAGCGTTTTGTTCCTGTATAGTTGTCGAGTCTTCCGTTGATGTCCCCAACAAAAGGATAGGACATAGTTCCCGATGTGGATGCCGTATATAAATAAGTAGCGGCTTTAGGTCTCGTCGGATTAGTCAATGGATCCCAAACATAGAGCACGTTTTCGGACGATGTTCCTAAACTGTTCTTTGCCGGCGCCAATACAATTACATCAAGTTTACCGTCGAGGTCAATATCGGCAACTGCCGTAAATCCATCGGTTACATAAGTAGTGCTTGTACTTGATCCTGTTCCTTTTTGTGCCGTAATATATGATGGCCCATTTATAATATAATTCAATGCGGGCTTCCCGCCATTATCTTTCATAATATACACCTTACTTCCGGCAATAATATCCAATATACCGTCGCCATTGATGTCAGCTATTGCCATGCAGGGAATGTAATCATCATGCCAGGCTGCTCCGGGACGACGCCCTATGTAAGCGTAATTACTAATGATATTACCTCGATCCACAAGTTTGCTAGCGCTTGTTCCCTGAAAAGCGTTATACCCAAAATCGTCAAGCGTTTGCAATGTACATACCAATTCTCCTGTTATGCCATTGTATATTTTATTGTATACGATGACTTCCGGTATACCATCAGCGTTCAGGTCTGCAATATAGGGTATAGGCGCTCCATATTTTTCTTTACCCGAAGATAATGGCGCTTTGAAACTCGCTGTAGTAAATCTATTTCCCTTCCATCCTGTCCACTTTTTTTTCATGCCGACAATGTTTGTTCCACTGTAAACAGGTTCTATGCAATGAACATATCCATTGGATCCTACCTCCGTAACAATAATATCGCCGATACCATTTCTGTCTAAGTCTGCAATTGCCAGCTTGGATATGGAATTATGACGCGGTTCATGGCGTAAATGATACTCGCCACCCAAGTTACTCAGATCATAGCGATAAATTTCAAAACCTGTTTGTCCATTCAGGATAATAATTTTATCACCCTTACCGCTTAGATCGTTCCCGTTGCTCATGCCCATTGCGACAATTTCGGGTTTATGGTCGCCATTGAGGTCGCCAACCAAAGGCATGGAAAACCCGTCCAGACGGTCTTCATCAGCATAGTCTTTGTTTCCCGATTTTTTTCCGATATATTTCAAATCAGGCTTGAAATAAACACTTGATGGCATTTCTGAAACACAGTCCATATCGGAATAAATCACATTCACAGGATTATTGTATTTTGAAATAATAATGAAAACTTTACCCGTGTCTTTGGCATAACCATCTGAAAGTTCATACTCAACAGTAATAGTTGTATCCCGACAACTAACAGAAGGATCAAAAACAAGATAATCGCCATCTTGTGTTAGTTTACCCACAGAAGCGGGCAAAGAAGAAATAATACGCCACGCATAAATGTCACCGGGAATACTGTCATTATAAATAATGTCTTTTTGCGCCAATTGCAAAGGTCCCGTTCTTAATGTGTCATCAACTGCAGTCAATTGGATAATTGACTGCGCTTTCCCAGAAAACACAATCATGCAGATAGCAAAAAGAATAACTGTCCTTAATGGAGGACGGACAACGCTGCACAACATTGTCAGTTTTACGTAATAAGATTTCATTGTAATTTGTTTTTATATTCATTTGTTATTTATTGCTTTTACATATACTTTTTCTCAACTTTGTCCAATAAAAAAAAATCAAGAGGGGAAGCCTAATAAAAAAACTCCTCTCTTGATTTTTGTGTTTTTGCGATGCCATTTCAAAGAAAAAACACAGTGTGCAAAGATAATACTTTTTCTGATACGTTCGTATTCAGAAAGTTATTTCTTTCATTGATAATGAAATTATTAGAAAATCAGTATCGGTAAGAAAATAGAAATGAAACAGTAGCAAAATAAAATCACATTGCTATAAAAAAACAATGACAAACGTATATTAATTGAAAACTTCATTAATTGAAAATTGAAAATTGAAAATTGAAAATGAGCTACGCTATTTAGAGTCTGTCTATAATGTCGGCATAACGCCGTCATTGCGAGCGCAGCGAAGCGCCCGTAAGAGCAGCGTAGCTAATCCCTACCCAAAGAACGCATTGATTGTTAGGGATTAGCTCCGCTGCTCTTACGGGTGCTTCAGTCGCTGCGCTCCTTATAATGACGCTTTTTATAAATGCCGTATGATGAGGCATAAAGCGTCATTGCATTTGTGCTTTTGAGAATCAAAACGATTACTCG
>JAIROC010000280.1 GCA_031257735.1 Bacteroidales bacterium
TGGGGAATGATGGCGCTCAATGTTGGTTTTCTGGTTGCCGACGTAGCCGGAATTGTTACTTTGGGAGCAAGTACTGTTGCATCGACGGCAGCGAAAACGGCTGTGAAAACCGGTGTAAAAGTTGCAGCGAAAGTGACAACAAAAGCGGCAGCAAAACAGGTTGGCAAGTCGGGATTGAAGACAGGAGTGAAACTCTTTACCAAAGGGGCGGCACAAACCTTTAAAAATACGATTTCTGTTATTGCATCAATTGCATCAAAAGGTAAGAAATGTGTTTTTGCCTGTTTTACGGCGGGAACGCCCGTACACACCGAATTTGGAGTAAAAAATATTGAAGACATCCGGGCAGGAGATAAGGTATGGAGTTACAACGAAGAAACCGGTGAAACCGGACTGAAAGAAGTGCTTCAAATAACGGAACGTGAAGCAGACGTAACATTGAAATTGGAAATAGGTAACGAAATCATAGAAACGACCGTCGAACATCCATTTTATACACAAGACGGATGGAAAGACGCTGCCGATTTGAAGACTTCGGATACTTTGCAAACCAAAGAAAATGAGAAAGAAACAATAAATTCAATAGAATATAATTACAAATCAAAGAAAGTATTTAACTTTGCAGTCGCTGATTGGCAGACATATTTCGTGGGTTTATGGGCTTGGCTGGTGCATAATGCAAGACCCTGTTTAGCAATAATAAAATATTGTCCCGATTGGTTGCAGAAGATAATGAAAGGAAATTATTTTAATTTTATTCGAGAGCAATATTATAAGAGAATGGGCGGTTTTAGTGAAGTCGTTCTTGAAAATGGAAAACGATTGGACAGTTATATTCCACGCAAAGAAATTGTTTCACGAAAATTCACCCAATTAAAAGATGTAACTGAAAAAACAGCGAAGAAATATATTGATGAATTTGCAGAAAAATATGAAAAAGGAACAATGATAAAAAATACAGAAAGAAATGCAGAGGCAATTAAACAAGGTGGGAAAAAATTAAGTGGAGATAAAATCTTAGAAGTTCCATTGCAAAAAGGAGAGATTCCATCAGAAATATTAGAGCATGCAAGTAAAAATAATGTAACAATTAGAGATATAAATGGTAAAATATATAATGTAATAAAATGAGACGAATTATCTATCAAAATTATTGGGCAAGCAGAAAAAAAATACAATCTGAAGATGCTTCAATTTCTGCATGGGACAACTACAATAAAACTAAATATCTTCATTCTTTTGAGAAAGGAAATATTACATTGGAAGAAATTGCATATAAAAACCATGTTGCAGGACTGCATTACGAGGTAATCATACTGGAGGATGAAAAACCTGCATATTACATAGTGTTTGTGCATAAAAATAAATTCGTTGGTGTTTCCTTTTTAGACAATAGCGGCAGAGAATACCTGACATATCATTTTGATGAAGTAGAAGCCTGTAAAAAGCTATTTTTAGAAGAAATTTGGTACAATGAATATTTAGATGATGAAACAGAAAATATGGATTATTACTTGCATTTTGTTTTCGACCGGGAAGGCAATGCCGCATATCGCAAGTATGACGAAATAGCAAAAAAAACGATTGATTATGAAAGCAGTCAGCCTTTTGACGTAAGCGGACTGTATGAAGATTATCCGGAATTTGGAAAATATGAAAATCTAATAAAACTGGAAAGGAATATAGATATCCTTAATGATTTCATAAAAAAATAATAGATATATGTCATTTTCATTTTTAGAAGACTACAAAATAACGTCCGAACAGATAGAGAATTTGGGCGTCAAATCGACGGGACGCCTCCGTCATCAGTTTTTCAGTGTGCCTGAATTTCAGATAGAGCAGGCGCTTGCCGCATTTGACCCTTTCCCCGAAGAATTGAAAACATTCTATTATGAAATCGGCTTTGGCTTCATGCACAGGCGCAAGTTTGGAAAATTCAGTATTCTGTTAGACCCTATGTCGTTGATTTATACCAATAAACAAGTCAATTATTTTGCCACGCCGGAAGTGGCAAGGGAATTGAAATACTGCGACATGGCGAATCAACTTTTATTTTTCAGGACAGCCTCAAACCAATATCTGGCAATTGACAGGACAACTGTTCGGGATAAAAATACGGTCTATTATCGTGGAACAGTCATTGGAAAATCTCTTTATGACTTTCTGAAACAGTATGATTTCAACCGTTACGCACTGGCTCAACAAACAGACGAAGCCGATACGGAAGAAAAAATCCCATCTGCAACACCCGACATTGCGCCCTCCGAAACCCCGGCAGCCGTTCCGCCGTCAAAAGCGCAGAACTGGAGCACTCTGATAGATGATGACGACACAATCATTTAAAAATGCTGTAGGGAGGGATAGTCCCCACAGCGGATTAATACTGATTTTACATTTAATTTAAAAAATCTGCGATATTGAAATTGCTGTAATCATCATCTGAGTTGGATTTACGGGGAATGGTTTTTTTACGACGGCATTACATGTTATTTCGGGAAACAGGACGGCGACACCGAAACAGTTACATTTGAAAGTGAAATGACAACATTCGATTTGAGCGCCAATCTGATTCCCGCCAAAATGAAATACTATCATTATCTTGTTCACGACGATAATGAAATCGACATGGAGGCCCGGAAGCCGGAAGCCGT
>JAIROC010000353.1 GCA_031257735.1 Bacteroidales bacterium
GACGCAAGAAAACCTTATTTCCAACCTTATTTTTCCCAAACAAAATAACCTTAGTAGCAATGGATTGCACCTACACATGACAACCTTATTACCTTATTATTCATTTGCTCTTCTTTCTGGAGATTAGCTCCGCTGCTCTCCGCTTCGCTTCGGGTGTGGGGCAAGCCCGCAATGACTGCGTTAGTTGGACATCATCATGCGTCAGCTCATTTTCACCCGTAAGAGCAGCGGAGCTAATTTTCAATTTTCAATTTTCAATTAATGAAGTACTTGTTAAACGCAGGTAGTTTGTTTGGGCGGTACGGAGTTCGATTTTAGCTTCGGTGTATTTTGTTCGTGCTTGTTGCCATAGTATCTGCGCCTCCAACAAAGAAGAAAGCGTCTCCAAACCGAGTTCGTAACGGTCATTGATGATGCGAAGATTTTCCTGTGTTTGTTCACATTCGCTGTGGGCAAGTTCAGTTTTGAAAATGGCTTCGTCCAATGTATTGTATGTCTGTATTATTTCTAATTGAAGCAGGCTAATCGTTTCCTGTAACTGATATTCTGCCATATAAAAGTCAGCTTTCGCAGAACGAATACGATTAGCGCCTTCCCCCCATTGCGTAATGGGAATCTTTAAGGATACCAAAGCTGAAAAAGAAGCATTGTCAAACAACTTCGTTTCATTAAGCATTACACCGTTGAGATAAGTGTAGCCTCCCGCAATCCCTAACTGTGGCAAAAAATCACTGCGGGAAAGATTTACCTGCTGCTTTTTTAATTCTAACTGTTTTTTCAGTAAAAGATATTCAATCCTTTTTGTAACATCGGGAAGGGTATCCAACAAGGTATATGGAAGTTCATCGGATAAAGTGTCCAACGGAACGATAACCGTAAACAGATTTAATCCCGTCATCATACAAAGGTTCATTTGCGCAAGTCGTTTACCGTTTTCTGCCTGTCGGAGCATTAAGTCGGCTTCTGTTAATTTTACTTTTACCTTCATTTTGTCATTTTCCGATACCATGCCTGTCTCCACTCCATTTTGGACGTCGTGATATACATTTTCGACAACTTCTTTATATTTGAGCGCAGTGTTGTGCATCTCCAAAACCTTTACATATTGCCAATAAGCCTGATCGGTTTTGAGAATTACTTCCGCATCGGTTCGTTCAATGTTTAACTGTGCCATTTGTCTACCTGTTCGCGCCATTTTGTAAGCGGTAATAATCTTTCCCCCCATAAAAACAGGTTGTTCAAACATTACCCCCGCCATGAAAGTATTATTAGGTTTAACATTAATATCCAAATCAATGTAGATACTTTTATAAAACATGTTCAAATAAGGCAAAGCCCAATCAGGCAAAGGCAAGTTGCCCACCATAGCAGGAATATTGGTATTGTACATGTCAAAACGCTTGTGATAATTAAACTCTCCCGTTGTAAACAAATACATTCCCTGCAAAGAAATGCGTGGAAAGAAATTTGCACGATAAGCATTTACCTCATAACGCATTTTTTGTAATTGCATCTTTGCCGATTGAGCTTGATTGTTATTCGTCAGGGCAAGCCTTCGACAACTGTCCAAAGAAAGAGAACTCTGCGCCTGCAAATAAAATCCCCCCGTAAAACACAAAAGTACGAAGACGCGAAAAAACAAATGAACAAGAGAATAAGTAAAGGCGTCCATAGTCGTCCACCTGTTCACTTGTTCAGTCGTCCACTCGTTCACTCGTCTACTTGTCCGCCCGTTTACTATTTTATAATTCATTTCCTTTCTATTTTAATCCTGAAAAATAAAGCGTACAAAACAGGAATGATCAACAAGGTAATAATCGTTCCAACCATTAATCCCCCCATAATGGTTACCGCCAAAGAACCAAAAAGTACATCCGACAATAAAGGTATCATCCCCACGACAGTAGTCCCCGAAGCCATCAAAACAGGACGTAAACGGGATGAAGAAGCCATCAGTAATGCTTCTACAGGTGGCGTTCCTGAAGCGGTCAGTTGCGTAACTTCGTCCAATAATACTACTCCGTTTTTTATCATCATTCCTATCAATCCCAAAGCCCCCACAATGGCAACAAATCCAAATTCTTTTCCACTTATAAGTAATCCTCCGACAACTCCAATCACCGCCAAAGGAATACAAAGAAAAATAATCATCGGTTTTTTGGCGTCCTTAAACAGCATGATTAAAATAATTACCATCATCACAATGGCAAGCGGGAGATTGGCAAATAAATAACGTGTTGATTCGGCGCTTGCCTGCGCTTCACCCATCCATTCCAATTTATATCCCGCAGGAAGAGGAATTTGTTCTATTTTATTCTTTATGGCATTGCGAGACTGTTCTGGCGTATAGCCAAACATATTATTGCACTGCGCCCGTATGGAACGTTCTCCATTGTAACGACGAACCACCAGATCATCCCATTCCAATGAAATACCATCACTTACCTGACTTACCAAAGCAGGCTGTAATACATCGGAAATCACTGCCGACATATCTTTGCTACCCAAAAATACCCCCATGACTGTCTCTTTATTCAACAGGGACGACAAAGACGGTAATGCCGTCAAAACAGGAACATGGGAGAGATCCTCAACAGGATTGTCATGAGCATCCAGACTTCTGAGATAAAGAGGCTCAAGCGTATTACCCTTGTAATAGTAACCAATGGGAATACCTTCCGTTGCCGCTAACAGCGATATGGCAATATCAGATCGGGAAACACCCATGAGACGTGCCGCAGGTTGATTGTAATTTACTTTGAGTACAGGCGCTTTGGGTTCCCAATCATTGGTAACAAGCATCACGGCAGGCTCTGCTTCCATGATTGCTTCCGCCTGTTGAGAAAGCTCTTTTAATACACCGGGATCTGCTCCCGTAAACATTACCTCTATCGGAAAAGGCTTATACATCAAATTATATTTTTTGATACGAACAAATGCTTGCGGATAATGTTCCGAAAGTTCTTTTTGCAATTCAGGCAAAGCCTTTTCCATGGCTTCGGGTGAAATAAAATCAACAATCAATTCCCCATACGACAAAGAAGGCTCTGCAAAAGAACGAACTAAATTATATCTGAAAGGCGTCCCTCCATAGCTTGACGTTACATGACAAATATCTTTTCGCGCAAGCAATCTTTCTTCCATATCCTGTAAATCGGTTTTTATTTTGCTTATCGTTGTTCCTTCGGGCATTTTGTATTCGATGTAAGCCTGTTCGTAGGTAAAATCAGGAAAGAACCCCTGTCGTACATATCGAAATCCAAAAATAGAAAGACATAACAGTATGATTACTATTATCAGTGTCAGTAATTGATGTCTCAACATAAAGTAAAGCATCTTCCTGAAACCAATATAAAATTTGCCTGTAAAAGGTTCTTTTGTTTCCTTTTGTTTTGTTTTCAGTTTCAGTTTCAAAAGACTGTTCGCCTGCATAGGGACAAGTACAAGCGCTAATAACCAACTGATAATAAGTGAAACCGTTAAGACAATAAACAAGTCTCGCACATATACTCCTGTCATATCGGGTGAAAGAAATATGGGGAAAAATGCCAGAATAGCTATCAAAGTTGCGCCCAAAAGTGGCATGGCGGTTTTATTTGCCATATTGACCAATGCCTGCGACCTTTTCATGCCTTGCTGTAAATCTATCAAGATACCGTCAATAATCACAACCGCATTATCTACAAGCATGCCCATTGCCAATATCAATGCTCCTAAAGATACCCGTTGCAATGTACCGTCAAAAAAATGAAGCGCCATAAATGACCCCAAAACAATAATTAACAGATTTGAACCAAGTATCAGTCCACTTCTAAAGCCCATGGTAAGCATGAGAAGGACAACAACAACAAGAATGGACTCCAAAAGATTAATTAAAAAAGTATTGATGGCTTCGTTGACTCTGTCCGACTGAAAAAATACCTTGTGAATATCTATTCCAAGCGGAAGACTTCCTTTATTTTTCATTTGTTGAAGATGCATTTCTATTCGTTTTCCGACTTGGGTAATATCATGTTTAGGCGCCATTGAAACCGCAAGTCCAATAGCGGGTTTTCCATCATAACGCATCGAATTACGAGTTGGCTGTACAATTCCATCATGAACGTCAGCAATATCATTCAAACGTATTTGGTCATGTTGATGTCCTTCGATGAGCAGGTTTTTTATATCGTCCAAGCTATTGTATTTATCGGTAATTTCCATCCGAGTACGATTATCTCCACTGTTGAAATAGCCGGGATATACCATTTTATTTTGTCCGCGAATAGTCATCAAAAGTTCATAAAAATGTACACCCAAATTTGCAAGTTTATCCTGTTTGACGTCAATATATACGCAGGGTTTTTGTTCTCCATAGATAGTTACTTTGCCCACGCCTTCGACCAACAATAATTCCTGTTTGATTTTTTCTGCGTAATCATTAAATTCAATATCGGAAAATCCATCTGTTGTGATGACATAAAAAAATCCGTAAACGTCGCCAAAATCATCCATGACGATGGGGGTTTGGGCTTCAGCGGGCAAAGAAGCAGCAGCATCCCCAATTTTGCGACGCAACATATCCCAATGTTGCTGTATTTCGGCTTCGGGCAAAGTAACATCCAAGACAACCTGTATAATAGACAAATCATTGGTTGATTTGGATTCTATTGTTCCGATACCTGTCATGGAATGAATAGCCTTTTCCAGCGGATCAGTAACCTGTAATTCCACTTCAAATGCCGATGCGCCGGGATAAATAGTTACGACCTGCGCAACACGAATTGCGAGTTCAGGGTCTTCCATTTTTCCCATTTTGAAAAAAGATAAAATTCCTCCTGCTATCAATATCACAACAAGAAATTTTATCAACAGCTTATTTTTTAGCGCTAGTTCAGACAGACTCATTACAACAATCCTCCTGTATTTGTTTTACTTGGCGCGGGTAAAGGTTTTACTTTCATACCTTCCTTGATAGCATGAATTCCCGAAGAAACAATCATATCACCCTCTTTGACGCCCTGCGTGATTACAATATATCCATTTCGTTTCATTTGTCCGACAACAATAGCCTGCGCTTTCAAAGGGGTATCTTCTGAGACGAAAATCCACACATGAGGCTTCCCGTCGATTTCAAACATAGCAGAAACGGGAATTTCATATATGGGTTTCTGTTCAGAAGAGAAAATCGTAACTTCAGCGCTCATTCCCGCCGCTAACACCACAGTATCTGTTTTTTTGATACGGAATACCATTCCATAGACTTGATTGGCATTACCTTTGGGCGAAAGTTCAAAGGGTTCCAGCGACAGTTTAATATTGGGATTAGTAGAGAGGGTTGCTTCAAAACTTTTAAAGTCATTTTTTCGGGCATAGTCCTGAACGGACAAATTAATTTCGATAAGCCATTCTTTACTGCCTATCATTGAAATAACGGGCATCCCTGCGGCGACCGTTTCTCCTATTTGTTGAATTTTCTTTTGGATATATCCATCGAAAGGGGCTTCCAAACGGGTATCTTTCAATTGATTTTTGTGGGCCTTGTATTTAGCGGTAATTTGTTGCAGTCCATAGACAGCTTTTTCGTAATCGCTTTGGGTTGTGCTGCCTCGTTTATAGAGTTCCATCACGCGTTCTGCGGTTAATTTTATTTGGTTATATTCAGCTTCCGTTGCCGAGACCTGAATACGATAATCTCTGGCGTCTAATTCTGCAATTACTGTTCCTTTTCGGACAAATTTTCCTTCTTCGAAGGGCATACGGGAAATAGTTCCCGCTACACGAAAAGATAAACTCGCATCTGCATTTGATTTTACTGTTCCTGTGTATACCGATTTTTGTACACCGCCGGACAATCTTACTGTATCAATCTTTGCCGTATAGATGATTGGCGCTATTTCTCCTGTTTT
This sequence comes from Bacteroidales bacterium, assembly GCA_031257735.1. Lineage (GTDB taxonomy): Bacteria > Bacteroidota > Bacteroidia > Bacteroidales > WCHB1-69 > JAIROC01. The sequence goes on from JAIROC010000353.1 coordinate 5,889, forward strand.
TCTGCCGCAACAACAAAATATCACTATTGCTGTAACGGCATAGACAATCATTTTTTTGTTTTTCATGGATATATATTTTGATGAATAATTGGTATCGGATTCTTTCGTTAGCGGCGCGGTGAACGGATGATTTCGATCGAATTGTTCCATTCTCCCTGCGGTGAACGGATGATTTCGATCGAATTGTTCCATTCTCCCTGCGGTGAACGGATGATTTCGGTCGAATTGTTCCATTCTCCCTGCGGTGAACGGATGATTTCGATCGAATTGTTCCATTCTCCTCGCGGTGAACGGATGATTTCGATCGAATTGTTCCATTCTCCTCGCGGTGAACGGATGATTTCGGTCGAGTTCTCTTCTCTCTGCCGACATGGACGAGAGAAGCTGATAAAATTGTCTTATTCTTATTTCCATGGATGATTGATTTTTATCGTATTATCTAATCCAATACTGATTTCTTCCCAAAACACCATACTTGTCAATAGAGCCTCGCAGTTTAAGTTTTTGGGATGATTTGTCATAACTGATAGTTCCGTAATATTTTTTTCCTGATTCTGGGTCAAGGACGTATCCTTCTTTCAAGACGCCATTTTCCACTTTCATTTCCCGTATGATCATCAGTCCCTGTATAGGTTTACCTTTATCATTTCCATCGCATTTATCGCAAACAGCATCGACATATTTGTACATCTTTTCAATTTTTCCGTAATATAGACCGTTTGTCGCTTTAAATATCCTGACTAAGGCACGGACTTCATCTGTCTTATCGTCTACCGTTTTCCAATTTCCGACGATGGAGTCTATCTGAGCATGAACACTGTAATTCACCCCACAAATGAAAAATAATAACAAGACCTTTTGAAGTATCTCCTTCCTGAAAACGTATCGACAATCACCTAGTAACTTAATTCTCTTTTCCATACTATTGTTATTTGTGCTACACCAAAACTTTCGACAAAGGTATAATTTTTTTTAATTGAAAATTGAAAATTGAAAGTTGAAAATGAGCTGACGCATGATGATGTCTAACCAATGAGACGGCTCGGACGAGGTTCTACCTCGTTCGCTCTATCCGTGCAGGCTATGCCTGCATTTATCTCTGTGATAGCAGTCAAAAAATCCCCTATGGATGATATATCGGTAGAAAAAATATTAGCAGTCAATAAAATCTCGTAGGGATGATATATCGGTAGAAAAAATATTAGCAGTCAATAAAATCCCGTAGGGATGATATATCGGTAGAAAAAATATTAGCAGTCAATAAAATCCCGTAGGGATGACATGTCAATATTAGAAAATTATTCCAACGTTTTACCGACATGTCATCTTCGTTCGGACGAGATTTTACCCGAACAGGGCGCGAAAGAGGCTGTGTGAAAACTCAGAACTCCTGACTTGGCACAGATTGGATTGTCGCGATTTTGAAGCAAAGGGTTAAAGAAGTTCCATGATAAATAGTATAAGTCTGATTGATATTATCAA
>JAIROC010000373.1 GCA_031257735.1 Bacteroidales bacterium
AGGTGCGCCATGTAAGATATTATCAGGTTGATTTACATTCTGTCCCTAACGGGACAGGAAAGAAAGGCGGGTATTCATCTGTTTCTACCAACATTTTGTCCCTACGGGACAGAATGCCTATCTCAATAGCGCCTCATTGAAGAATAGTGAACATTATCAGGGAATATTCCGACTTTATAGACAGACACTAATCATTTACCTTAATCATAAAAGCGCCACAATATTCCTAATGCAAATCCCATATCCCGAGCAGGATAATGCGGAATTAGATAATATTTTTTCCCAAAGACTCCTGCTAAAAAATGTGTCAGCTTGAATTGCAATTGAAAACGATTTATTTTCGCCCGTAAAAAAGCGTCAAGATAACCGTAATTTCCTATCTTCTTATCATTTTGCAAATAGAATTGCTGTAAAACAGGATTGTATTCGTTTGCATAATATAGTGTATTGTAGAAAAAATCAAGTCCGAACTGCAAAAATAATGCTCTCTTGAACAAAGGAAAACCGTAATAGACAGTTTGACGCGTTGCCATGAGAGGTATTCTTATCTTATCATTATCAGCATACTGTAAATAAATATTGGAATTAAATCCAAATTCCTTTATATGAAAGGGAATATAGGCGGCAAACTGATACACGTTCGTAAATTGCTCTATCTGTGTGGGCAAACTATTTTCATCCAACAATGTATAATGATGCAAAGTATAATAATGTATGCCCGCAGTATATTGTTTATGTTGCCAAACAATGCCGGTAGTGAGCGTTTGTTGTTTTCGTAATTCATTTTTCCACGCATAATTGTTTGCTGTTAAATGCGTAAAAAAATAATCGGGGGAATAGTTATAAAAAGCCATCTGAAATTGCAACTGATGCTTGGGTTTTCCTTCTCGAAGAAAATCCATGGCGACTTGTCCGTCAATAGTGATATCTCCAGCATTATATCCGTTAAGCGTCATCAGCATAATAGCTTTCAGATGAAGCCGATTAAAGAGTTTTACGTGAAGATTTCCGAGCGGCGTCAATTGATGATCTCGGTAGCGAGAAAAAGTATCTTTTACATTGATAAAAGTATACATTATTCCCGCCGCAAAACGAATAAAATTCTTTTTATCAGGTAATGTATCCTCTGGCATATAGCTGCTCCACAAAATAGAATTACGTATTTGATAATGCTTTACCAAATCAGCAGTCGTATCCTTGCTAAAATTAAACAGACTGAAATAATTTGTATCCAAATATTGAGCCTCAAAGAGATTTTTAGTACTTCCCCATTCAAAATCATGTACCAGGTAGCCGCCTTTATTTTCTATGCGTCCCGTATCCTTTTTTTTGCCCGACAGAGAGAGGTAATGCCTGAAAAAGAATGTGTTTTCAAAGATATGACTGTTTGCATGAGCATTATCGGATGAAAATCGAACGCCAATTTCGTTGGGAGAAAGTTTTCCCCCCTCAAAAAGAGAATCCGCGACTATCCCCCCATTTTCCTGATTTTTTACTAAATTGAGAAAATAACAGGCGCTAAATCCATAACGATTGGAGGGCAAATGATAACGCAAAGACAGTCCAAAATTCACATTCCGTATCTTTTGCATAACATAACGCCCTTCCGCAATGACGCTCTCTAATCCCAATCCCAAATGAAAATTCTCCGCAATTCGTTGAGCGTAAGCTACTGAAAAATGATTTTCTTTACCGCTAATAAAGTTGTATTGCAAATTAGTATAGACTTCTTCGGGGATATACAGTCGCCAATTTTCTATACTTCTGAAATAAGTATTATAAGGTAGGGTTTTATAGATGAAACCATGTTTTCTGTCAAAGGCAAAGTTCATTGTATAATTCGCCTGCCCGAAAATGCCCAAATTAGCATACAGATTACGGGAAAAAAGCGAGACGTCTTCATTGTAGGGATTGTATAGCAGTGTATCTATCAAGGTTTTTTCTATGGTGACAGGAAACAGGGAATGGGTATAATAGTAGTAGGTTGTTGCATAATTTTTTCCGTCTTCGTGACTTACATCCTGACGAAGACTGTCATTTTGAATATTTTCCTGTCCGATTTGCCCCTCAAGATTCAGCTGAAACAATATACTGAGAAGCAAAGCAAAAATAAACTTAACAATCTGCCATCTGTTTGTATTCATGTTAGAGATTTTGATACAAGTCTGCGCAAAAACAGCTTCATTTTACGGTTGAACCCTATCTACAGAGATTTGTTTAAGTTGTTCTGCTTTATCCTTATATTCTTTTGACAGGCTGATTTCCCCTAATGTTTCAAGGACGATACTGTAGTGTAAAAGAATATCATAGTCTTTATTGCCTCCGTGCGTCAGGGCTTTTTCCAACCACAAACGGGCGTTTTGATAATCTTTATTCTTGAAGAGCGCCCAAGCATAAGTATCTTCGTAAATAGCTGTATTTGGAGACAGTTCAACTGTTTTCTTTGCCAATTGGAGGGCGTATTCTATACGATAATCCCTTTCGCTCAAAGAATAACTGTAATCGTTTAAGACGGAAGGCTCTTTAGGATATTTTTTGATAAGGGTTTCATAACATTTATCTGATTTTTCAAATTCTTTCAGATGTGCGTATGCTTCGGCGAGAAAAATGTTGATTTGCATAACATCATCTTCTTCTATGGCATATTTTTGTCCTTCTTCAAGGATAGAGACGGTATAGGTATAATCTTTTTTTACCGAAAATATTATTCCGCGCACCAAATAGGGAAAGGCGTGCGCAGGAAAAAGAGCTATCGCCTTGTTACTTTGCACATCGGCTTCGTCCCATTTTTCCAGTTCCAACAAAAGCGCCAAATATCGCTGCCATATCGGATATTTACTTTCATCAAAGCTAATTACTTTTTCGTAGGCAATTTTTGCTTCCGCGAGACGGTTATCTCTGGTGAGAAAATCAGCATATATACTCCATGCAATTGGATTTTGGGCATGTACAGTCAGCAGATTATCCAATAATTGATAGGCTTTTACGCTGTCTTCCTTATCAGAGGAAACATAATATCCCATGAGAATTTTAATTTTCTCATCTATGTTAAGCTCTGGGACGGCAAAGGCTTTTTTCAAGTATTGAAAGGCTTCTTCATATTTTTTATTTGCCGTATAATAATTATATAGGAATATATTTATTTTCGGATGATTGGGGTCTATTTTTTCCGCTTTTTTGAGATAAGGAATAGCTTTATCAGGCATTTCATTCACAAAATACATATCGACAATCTCTAAATAATAGTTCACACCATAAAAAGAAGCTTCTGCTAACTTTTCTATTTCTTTTGCGGCATTGTCTACTTTATTAAGACTTAGCCAGATAGTCTTTTTAAGCCTTATCATGTCTTCGTTTATGCCGTTTATGACTTCCATCTTATCCAATTGGCTGATTGCTTCCTTATATTTTTCTTGATACAACAGGGATAAGGTATATTCAAACAGGTATTCAGCATTTCGGGGTTCGGCTTTGACTATTTCACTCCAAACTTTCTCTGATAATTCATGTTGATCTGTCATGTCGTATGTTTCGGCGAGTAAGATTTTATACCATATAATTGTATCGCAGAGTTGCAATGCAGTTTTCAATGCTTCGATAGCATCTGAATATCTTCGTTTTTCGATATGTATCTTGGCGAACTCATAATAAGCGGGGTCATGCGTAGGTTCTTTAGCGATTACTTCCAATAGAAGTAGTTCGGCTTGGGTAAAATTACCATTTATGCGTTCCTTAACTGCGTCGATAAATTTAGCCGTATTTTCATATTGTTCGCGTGATTTGCTTAACGTTTCTTGTTGAGGAATTGTATCTTTTTGACCTTTTTTCTTCTTTTGAGCATACATGTTAGCTGTAAAGAGCGTAACAGTTAACAGTAGCAAAATAATTTTTCTCATAATCATTTATTTTCCTGTATGACCAAATCCACCGGCGCCTCTTGTTGTTTCTTTCAGTTCGTTTACGAGTTCCCAAGTAATAGTTTCATGTTTAGCGACTATCATTTGGGCAATTCTGTCCCCCTGTTTAATTGTAAATTCCTGTGTGGATAAATTTATCAGTATGACTTTAATTTCTCCTCTATAGTCAGCGTCGACAGTTCCCGGCGTATTTAACACAGTAATTCCATATTTTGCAGCTAATCCGCTACGTGGACGGATTTGTGCTTCATAACCTGCTCCCAATTCTATAAAGAGCCCCGTTGGAATTAAAACTCTTTCCATTGGCTTTATCGTAACAGCTTCCTGTAAAGAGGCTCTAATATCCATCCCCGCAGATAATATTGTTTCGTATGCGGGTAAAACATTATTGGATTGATTTACTATTTTTACAATCATTTTTTTCTTTTGATGATAATAATATTTGCTTCTATCATTTTTTACTTGTGGAGTTGGAGGGAGTCGAACCCTCGTCCAAACACGCTGCAAAAATGCTTTCTACACGCTTATCCTTTGTTTATTTTTCGACTAATGTACGGTACAAGGCTAGACCAGACAAAAGCTTATCCTTTTAATTTTCATTTCTGTATCAAGGCATACAGTAACTATCTCTACTTTTCCGATGCTTCACTCCAAACGCCGTAGAGAAAGGCTTTTGGGGAAACAGCAGGCTGCTTAGTCTACTAGGCAGCTAATGCAAAATTGTTATTTTCGCCATTTATCTGGCATGAAAGTTGGCTATTACGGAACCTGCTTACAACGTCCGACGTGCTTACATGATCACATACGAGCTGTCAAAACCAAACAACCCCTATTTTATCAGCGCTGCAAAGGTACAATTTATTTCTTGAATAGCGCTTATTTCCCAAAAAAAACTTACTATTCTCTGGTATTGTCTCCCGGATAAAGCGTAGCTGAGTGTTTTATTTTCCGTCATTTTGCTCCTCACAATGACGCTGTTGCAGATTGTTTTTGCACCTTTTTATTTGTGTGTATTTCTGTTTTTAGGTCATTACGTTTTTAATCTGTTTGTCCGCGAAAAAGATGTACCTTTGCAGCCTGTTCTTACAAAAATAATTAATAATGATTATATGAAAAGCATCAATTTTTCTATCATCTTGGAACGAATGGGGAGAGCTATTTTGAGGTTTCCCGTAGCGACGCTATGTTGTGTAGCGCTTTTTGCAGTAGAAGTATTGTACATTAATGATGTTTATTTTAATGATTACAGGGATTTATTTTTCAAGTTAAACTTGCTGCTTCCTTTGGGTGTAGTACTGTCGATTGCGGTACATCTTTTTACGGAAGAGCTTGGTTGGCGCGGTTGGCGAAGTTATACCGATGTGATTGTTATTCCGTTGCTGGGCTTGTATTATATTTTGCTACCGAATGAGAAAAACGTTACAGATATTACAGCTGTTTGCTATGCGATATTTTGTCTGATTGCTACAATAGGAGTAGTTGTAGCGCCTTTTCGCAGTCTGTCGCAACCGTCTTTGTTTTGGGTGTATAATGTAAAAATCTTGTGGCGCATACTGTTTTCGATTATTTGTTCACTTATATTTTTAGGAGGATTTTGTTTAGCGCTTGTGATAATAGAAGATTTATTTGAAGCAGATATTTCTGAAAAATGGTATTTGTTTTTTGTCTTTTTTTGGTGTATTCTGTTTGCACCTTTATTTTTTGTTGCAGGTATTCCTTTGCAGTCGCAACGAACAGAAGAACAAAAGAACAATTATCCCATCTTGCGTATATTAGGGCAATATGTTCTGCTACCGATTTTACTGTTGTATCTTCTTATCCTGTATGCTTACGGACTAAAAATAATTATCCATTGGCAATTGCCAAAGGGATGGGTAAGTTGGCTAATGATAGCTTATTCGGGGCTGGGGTTGTTTGTTTATTTTCTGTTGCATAATTTCTTCATAACAAAAGCGACAAAGATATCTACTTACTTTGGACGTTATTTCTTCTACTCTGAATTACCTGTCATCCTATTATTATTTGTAGCTGTCATTCGTCGCACCGCTGATTACGGGATTACCGAAAATCGTTATTTTCTTTGGCTATGTGCTTTTTGGTTGCTGGGAATTTCGCTGTTTATGATTTTTACAAAAGGAAAGTCCTTTCGTCCGGTATTTATTTCGTTTGCTGTTGTTGCATTGTTGTCTATTGTGGGTCCATGGAGTGCGTTCAACGTTTCGGATCATTCGCAAAGAAATCATCTCAAAGACGTAATGACAAAAAATAATCTGCTACAAAATGGCAAATGTATTGACAGTGCATCAATATCAACAGCAGATTATTACGAAATGAGAAACATACTGTCTTATTTTGGAAAGAAAGGAAATATCCGTTTCCTACAACCTTTATTTACATCCAACATTGACAGTCTTTATAATCTCTACGGTGAAAATGACAATATCGGTGTGATTGAAGATTTAATGAGTAAGCTAACAATGGATGAAGATGAAACAGAAACTGTTCACAATGCTTCATTTATCGTCCGCACAAGTGAATATGACGAGAAATATATTTCGATAGCCGACTACAGTCAATTGATTGTTTGTATTTATGGACAGGGATATACTAACGATGATAGTCTTACTGCCGAAGAAATAGCCCTTGCCTGTGTAGTAAAAGGGAAGGATAAGGGTTATCTTGAGATATATCATTATGGTGTTTTATACAAAAGGGTATCTTTGGCGGATGTTGTTAAGCAGCTTACGGCTATTGATTGGGATGACATGCCCCCTTATCAAATGGCAACCGAAGAATTGAGTGTTATTATCGACCCGCAGTATAAAATTATTTTCACCAAAATAGAGGGAAGCTATGATGACAATCTATCGCCGAATATAGAATATGCCGAGATGTACATTTTATATAAGGATATTCAGGGTAATATAAGGTGAGATGAATTTCCATCGTCAATTGTATGATTTCTTCGGACATGTATTTGGCAGAACGGGCAAAGCCTGTTGGATACTTTTCAAGTTGATGATACCTGTTTCGATTATTATCCGTATTATTCAACAGACAGATTTATTAGGTTACCTTAGTGATATTTTAACGCCTGTGATGCGGATAGTAGGGCTTCCTGCGGAGATGGCGATTGTATGGTTAACAGCTATGGTAGTTAATATTTACGGCGGAATAATTTCTTTATTTGCCATATATCCTTCTTTGAACGAACCGATGACAGTTAGCCAAATGACTGTTTTATTGACCATGATTTTAATTGCCCACACCTTTCCTATTGAATTAGGCATATCCCAAAAAACGGGTATTCGTATTATTGTTATGTTTCTTATCCGATTTGTATCCGCCATATTGCTAGGGATTATTCTTTCTCGTATTTACATTTTGTTTGGGTTCTTGCAGGAGTCTGTTCATGTAACATCTATTTTCACCACCACAGAAACATCATGGAAAGCATGGGGATTGAATGAATTGAAAAATTATGGAGTGATTATTGGCGTTATTTTTTTGTTGGTTGCTTTCATTCATTTATTGGAGGTAACAGGCATAGTGAAAATCGTCAATAAAACCATGGAACCTGTTTTAAGATGGTTGGGTATCAGTAACGCAATGCTACCACTTACCGTAGTTGGTTTAACGTTGGGAATTGCATACGGTGGCGGACTTTTGGTAGAAGAAGGTAAACGGAAAGGACTTAAAGCTAAGGAAATCTTTTTCTCGATGACTTTAATGGGATTGTTTCACAGCATCTTTGAAGACACTTTACTCATGCTTTCTATGGGAGGGCATTGGTCGGGAATTATTCTCTTTAGAACCCTATTTGCCTTTTTCTTTACTTATTTGACAGTCCGTTTTGTTGGAAATATGAATGAGAAACAATTTTTGCGACTGTTTATGACTAAATCATACCGTAAGAATTATTTACAAACAGAAACACTTAAATCAACATCCACATGAAAGCCATGATTTTTGCAGCTGGTCTTGGAACACGTCTTGGACATTTGACAAAACATACGCCCAAAGCATTGGTAAACATCGGAGAAAAAACACTTTTAGAGGGTGTTATTCTGAAACTGAAACAGGCAGGTGTAGATGACATTATTATTAATGTACATCATTTTCATGAGCAGATTATTGAGTTTGTCAATAGGAATCACTTTGGGGTAAAGATTTCCTTTTCGATAGAAGAAAACAAGTTATTAGGAACAGGTGGAGGATTGAAACATGCGGCATGGTTCTTTGATGATGCTAATCCGTTTATCATCCACAATGTCGATGTGATTAGCGATATTCGTCTACGGGAAATGTATGATATTCATTGTCGAGAGAATGCTATTGTCCATCTTGCTGTTCGCGATCGAACAACACAGCGTTATCTTTTATTTGACGATGAAAATCGTTTGTGCGGAAAGGAAAATCTGTCCACAAATGAACGTATCATCACTGCCAATATTTCTCCTCAGACCCAATTGCATCGGTTAGCGTTCAGTGGGATTCATATTGTTTCCCCGCGAATTTTTGAATTTATGCCTCAAACGGAAGATGTTTTTCCCATTACAGATATTTACCTCAAAATCGCAAACAATGTATTCGCCTATCAACATGACTACGGGAAATGGATGGATATGGGTAAAATTGAGTTATGGGGTATGGGTTATGAGTTAGGCTGCGCAAGATGAACCAATAACGCTGTTGTTTGTCTGAATCAGACTCCGCTTTTCTCTGAATCAAACCCGTAGTGAAGCGGAATTTTCCGAAGACATCAAAAATCGTTTTTCAAGACTTCGGAACTTCCCGAAGACAATAAAAATCATTTTTCAAGACTTCGGAACTTCCCGAAGACAATAAAAATCGTTTTTCAAGACTTCGGAACTTCCCGAAGACATCAAAAATCATCGCAATGACGCTGTTTATTGTTACGAAAATACTTTTCACACAGCCTCTTTTGTCCTTTCGTGCTACTGCATCAGTACATCAAAAGTTTCTTCAATTTTCCAATTAGGGGGCAGGTCGATTATCTTTTCAAAGTAAATAACTTGTTCAGGTTGTTGTCGGAGGTTAAAGTTTCCACTATCCCATTGTTTATTATTATTGTCGTCCACAATTACCCTGACAGTATATTTACCCTGTCGTAGATAGTTGTAAGTGATGGTTGTATTGAAAGTAGCGAAGTCTTCTTGAATAAGTTTTTTTTGTTCGGAAAGTAATTGCAGTATAAAATTATTTTCCTCATAAAATTGGTACTTGATTTGAATAGAACCATAATCTTTGATAGACTTAGTAGTGAACTCCATTGTAATACTGTCATTGCAAGTTCCATCGTATGCCCAAAAAACACTGTCCGGACACAAAACAGTATACTTTGTCTTTTCCATATAAGGATATTCAAAAGTTAACAGTCGTCGGAGACTGTCAGTAAAGTAACATTTTAGAGGTAATGTATCGGTTTCATTTTTTCTTTCTTCAATCAAAGTACATCTTGTCGAATCGAATAGCTGAACAGGTGAAGTAAATAGAATAGCTGGATATTTATGTAATTCACCTTTTGTTACTTCCTGATAAGTCAAGTAATTGGGTAAAGTATCTGTTTGTTTTGAGGCAGCTCTTGTAGAAGTTTCTTTTTGGGAAGGGTCAAAACTTATGGTGTCTATCAGTTGAAGGTTTGCGTAGAGTTCAAAATCTATCTGATTACGGGAAAAGGTCGTTATAAAAATGCTGACTGTATCTTTTTTAGGATTATATTCTGTCAGATAGTTTATCGCAGTGTCTGTATTGCTGATTTGAATGAGCTTGAAATCTGTAATTGGGTTTTTAAAGATAAAGTTATGCTTATAATTTCCTTTAAATTCCCGTCGAATAAAACGCGTTGTGGTATCCTGTTCGGTGAAAAGCAGGAGTGTGTTTTGGGCATAATCAATCTTAAAAACATCAACACTGTCTTCTATAGTAGCAGTATCAAGTAAGTGGGTAGTGTCATGTTTATGGATAGCGTCATGTTTGTGGGTTGTATCCTGTATGAAAACGGTATCGGAAGAAAGTGTTTGTTCAGCAGGAACGGGAATATAGGCAGGTTTTACGGTATTGTTAGAGAACGCAACTTTTTCATCGCTTTGGTCGAAGAGATAATTTCTATTTTTGTCTACCAAAGCATATAATTGATAATCTCCTTCTGCGATGTTTGAAAAAAGAAAAGTACCATCCTTACGGGTAGTTGTGTAATAATAGGGTAAATTCTTTAACAAAGCGCTATCTTCATTCTGTTTATACAACATTACGCCTGCTTTTTCTTCGGGCAAAAGCGTATAGGCATCTATCACAATGCCACCGAGAGATAAACTGTCAATATAATCACCCGTAGAATAAACCAAAGTCGTTGCAGGTAAAAAATTTCCTTCCGTCAGGTCTTTTATCCCCTGATTACAGCTAATAATATAGGTTGTATTTTCTTTCAATTCATTGTTGAGAGAAATAACTAAAGACTTCCCTTTGAGAGTATATTCAGGGAACAAAGGCAAAGGCGGCGAGATTAAAAATGTCTCGCTTGGATTTACAAGTTCAACATATTCGTCAAAATAAATGCGTATTTGTGTGGCATTAAATTGTGTTGTATAATTAGGCGGTTCCTGTTCCAAGATGAGTGGAGGAATAATATCTTTATCTCCACCTGTAAGCGGCGTCTGTTGAGCGCAGGAAATAAGTATAACAGACATCGCCATCACATAAAAATAAAGACTTTTACTCCTCCCAATATTCATGATTTGTTTAACTTTTGTTTATTCGTTTGCGTTTCGTTTCATCGAGAATTATTTTTCTCAGACGAAGATTTTTGGGGGTTATTTCCAAATATTCATCTTCGGCGATATATTCCAGGTATTCTTCAAGAGAGAATTTGATAGCGGGAGTGATAGCTGTTTTTTCATCCGCACCTGATGCCCGCATATTGGTCAGCTTTTTTGATTTGGTAACATTAACCACCAAATCATCCTGACGAATATGTTGTCCAATAACCTGTCCAGCGTAAACGGTATCCATAGGTTCGATAAAAAAATTTCCTCTATCCTGTAGTTTATCGATGGCGTAAGCATAAGCGGTACCTGTTTCCATGGCTATCAAAGAACCTGTATGTCGGAAAGCAATATCACCTTTGAAAGGTTCATAACCAATCAGTCTATGGGACATTACAGCTTCTCCTTCTGTTGCGGTCAGCATTTGATTTCTAATACCTATGATCCCGCGAGAAGGAATTTTAAATGTGATACAGATACGGTCAATTTTAGTTTCAATGGCATTCAGTTCTCCTTTTCGGCGAGTAACCAAGTCAATTACTTTGCTGGAAAATTCTTCGGGAACAATTACCGTCAATTCTTCGACAGGTTCACATTTCAGTCCGTCGATTTCTTTAATAATTACCTTAGGTTGTCCCACCTGTAATTCATATCCTTCACGTCTCATGGTTTCTATTAAGATAGATAAATGCAAAATTCCGCGTCCGTAGACGATATATATGTCGGGGGAAGATGTTTCTTCAACGCGCATGGCGAGATTTTTTTCCAGTTCTTTATAGAGACGATCACGCAAATGACGAGATGTTACAAATTTACCATCCTGACCAAAAAAAGGAGAATTATTAATCGTGAACAACATACTCATCGTGGGTTCATCTATTTTGATAGGCGTCAGTCCTTCGGGATTTTCAAAATCGGCAACTGTATCGCCAATATCAAAATCTTCCAATCCAAACACCGCACATATTTCTCCTGCATATATGGGTTGTTTTATTTTTTCCTTCCCCAATCCTTCAAAGACATAGAGTTCTTTAATTTTCGATTTCACAATAGAACCGTCTCTTTTGATTAAAGATACATTTTGTCCCCATTCCAATGACCCACGACTGAGCTTTCCAATTGCAATTCTCCCCACATAAGAAGAATAATCCAAAGAAGAAATCATCATTTGGGTTGTTCCTTCTTCCGATTTAAGTTCAGGAATATGTGCAATAATCTGGTCTAATAAATAACTAACATCTGTGGTTGGTTTTTTCCAGTCTTCACTCATCCAACCTTGTTTGGAAGAACCAAAAACAGTAGGAAAATTCAATTGTTCCTCATTTGCCCCCAAACTAAACATTAGATCAAATATGTCTTCCTGTGTTTGATTAGGATCACAATTAGGTTTATCTACCTTATTGACAACAACAATAGGCTTTAAATTTAGTTCAATGGCTTTTTGTAATACAAATCGTGTTTGAGGCATAGGTCCTTCAAAAGCATCAACCAGAAGCAAAACGCCTTCTGCCATGTTTAAGATACGTTCAACTTCCCCGCCAAAGTCACTGTGTCCGGGAGTATCTATAATGTTTATTTTAAAACCCTTATAACGTACGGAAACATTTTTCGATAAAATAGTTATTCCTCTTTCGCGTTCGAGGTCATTACTGTCAAGAATAAGATTTTGGACTTCCTGATTTTCTCTAAAGATGTTGGTTTGGTATAAAATACGATCAACAAGTGTTGTTTTCCCATGATCTACATGGGCAATAATTGCTACATTTCTAATGTTTTGCATTCTATTTGTAAGGTGAATAAATTAGTCTGCAAAGGTATCATTTTTTGACAAATGACAATTGAAATGGATGTAGAAAATTGAAGTGAAAAAAAGTTATTAACAAAGTGTGGCTATCTCAAACGAAATGATTAATTTTGCGAACCCGATTAAAGAAATAAAAAACATTTGATAAATAACCATATATGACAAAATTTACACATCTGCATGTTCATTCACATTATTCTATTTTGGATGGGATGTCTACAATTTCAGGATTAATTGACAAAGCTATTCGTACAGGGATGCGCTCCATTGCTCTTACTGATCATGGTAATATGTATGGGGTAAAGGATTTTGTTGATTATGTAGAAGGACAGAATAAGGATATTCGTTCCGAAATAGATAATCTACAAAAACAGTTGTCTACCGTTCAATCGGAAGATGAAATAATAACCCTAAATGCAAAAATAACAGAAGCAGAAGCACGAATTTTCAAGTCGATAATAGGATGTGAAGTATACGTTGCACGACGTACTCGTTTTGATAAAACGGCAAAGGAAGATGCAAGCGGTTATCATTTGGTGTTGTTGGCTAAAAATAAGGAAGGTTATCGAAATTTGTGCAAACTTGTTTCTGCGGGATGGACAGAAGGTTTTTATTATCGTCCGCGTATAGACAAGGATATTTTAAAACACTATCATGAAGGATTGATTGTTTCTTCAGCCTGTTTGGGTGGTGAAATTCATAGAAAATTAGAGATCGGTGATTACAATGCAGCAAAAGAAGCTGCAAAGTGGTTCAAAGATATATTTGGAGAAGATTATTATATAGAACTACAACGCCATAAAACAAATGTACCGGGAGCGGATACTACTGTTTATGAAAAACAAAAAAAGCAAAATGAGTTATTGGTATCCATCGCCAGAGAATTGGATATAAAATTAATCGCAACAAATGACGTCCATTTTGTAGAAGAAGAACATGCAGAAGCCCATGACAGATTGATTTGTTTAAGTACAGGTAAAGATTTAGATGATATTAATCGCATGCGTTATACCAAACAGGAATGGTTAAAAACTCCCGAAGAAATGGAGAAAATTTTTAAAGATATTCCCGAAGCGCTTGAAAATACTCAGGATATTGTAAACAAAATAGAACACTATACCTTGAATACAGAGCCTATCATGCCAACATTTACTATTCCAGAAGAATTTGGAACAGAAGAAAGTTATCGCGAAAAATATACGCCTGAAGATTTACTTGCAGAATATGAACCCGATGAAGAAAGTAAAGGAAAAATAAAAAAAATGGGAGGCTTTGATAAAGTCTATCGTGCAAAATTGGAAGCAGATTATTTACGGGAATTGACAATGGAAGGGGCAAAGTTTCGTTATGGCGACAATTTGACTGATGAAATAAAAGAACGCATTGAATATGAGTTGGAGGTAATGCGTAGTATGGGATACTCCGGATATTTTCTCATTGTACAGGATTTAATTCAGGAAGCGCGAAATATAGGTGTTTCCGTGGGACCTGGACGCGGCTCTGCTGCGGGTTCGGTAGTAGCGTATTGTTTAGAGATTATAGATATTGATCCATTAAAGTATGATTTGCTGTTTGAACGTTTTTTAAATCCTGACCGTATTACTTTGCCAGATATTGATATTGACTTTGATGTTGAAGGCAGGGGAAAAGTATTGAATTGGGTCATGGAAAAATATGGAAAGGAAAAAGTTGCCCAGATTATTACATTCGGAACAATGGCAGCAAAGTCAAGTATTAAAGATGTTGCGCGGGTACAGAAAATACCTTTGTCTATTTCCGACAAATTGACAAAATCAATACCCAATGGAACTACTTTTCCCGAAAATGGCGCTCCTATTACTGTCAAGAATTGTATCAAAATGGTGCCGGAAATAAAGGAGGCAAGTAATTCAGCAGATAAAAATATCTCATCGACCATACAATATGCAGCCATGTTGGAAGGAACAGTACGACAGGTAGGCGTTCATGCAAGCGGCGTAATTATCGGAGCTGATGATTTAACCAATTTCATTCCTGTAACCACATCTAAGGATAAAAAAACAGGAGAAGATAAAGTCATTACTCAGTATGATGGCTCTTTTGTAGAGTCTGTAGGCTTGATTAAAATGGATTTTCTGGGATTAAAGACGCTTACAATTATCAAAGAAACCCTTACCAATATAAGAAAGTCCAAAGGAATAGACTTGGATATAAATGCGATAAGTCTGGAAGATGAATTGACTTATAAACTATTCAGTGATGGCGCTATGGTGGCAATATTCCAATTTGAATCTACGGGGATGCAAAAGCACATGAGAGAATTAAAACCCTCTCGTTTTGATGATTTAATTGCGATGAACGCTTTATATCGTCCTGGTCCTATGCGATATATTCCGCAATTTATCCTTCGGAAACATGGATTAGAGAAAATAAAATATCCTTTTCCTGAAATGGAAAAACGATTAAAAGAAACATATGGAGTTATAGTTTATCAAGAGCAGGTGATGCTTTTAAGTCGTGATTTGGCAGGTTTTACGCGTGGGCAATCTGATGAGTTACGTAAGGTAATGGGAAAAAAGCAAGCAGATAAAATGCCTGCTTTCAAATCCAAATTTATAGAAGGCGCTACTCAACGGGGGTTTGGTCCTTTAAAAGAATTGGAAAAGATATGGAATGATTTGGCAGAATTTGCAAATTATGCCTTTAACAAGGCTCATTCTACATGCTATGCATGGTTGGCATATCAAACAGCCTATCTCAAAGCGCATTATCCTGCAGAGTTTATGGCGGCTAACTTAACCCACAGTTTGGATAATATTGATGAAATTTCTATTTTTATAGCCGATTGCAAACGAATGAGGATAAATATATTAAGTCCTGATATTAATGAATCTGGAGCACATTTTACCGTTAATGCCAAGGGAGAAATTCGATTTGGGTTAGCTGCTATCAAAGGTGTTGGGCAGGGAGTTGTTGATGATATTATTAAGGAAAGAGAACTTAATGGAAATTTTACTTCCATCATGGATTTTTTCCAACGTATTAATATTCGGACGTGCAATAAACGAGTAATGGAAGCGCTTGCTTTAGCAGGCGCTTATGATGCCTTGGAAGATATTCATCGCGCACAGTTTTTTGTAGAAACTGACGGCAGCAATTTCCTGGAAAAGTTATTACGTTATGCGGGTAAATATCAATCAGAAAAAAATTCTATGCAAACATCTCTTTTTGAAGATATGGATACTGATACAGAAGATTTTGGTTTAACTTTTCCGCAATGTACGCCATGGACTTCGTTAGAAAAATTGAATAAGGAAAGGGAAGTTACTGGTTTTTATATTTCGGGGCATCCATTGGATAATTATCGTTTGGAGATTAATAGTTTTTGCAGACATAATTTTGCCGAAATTAATGAGGCTGGTATGTTGAAAAGTTTATATAATACAACCTTCATCTTGGCGGGAATGGTTACGGAAGCTGTTAGAGGTGTAGGAAAAAATGGAAACGCTTACGCACGGATTACCCTTGAAGATTTTCATGGTAAATGGGAATTTACTATTTGGGATGAAAATTTATATATGAAATTTAATCACTTGTATACTTCTAACGCATTGCTAATGCTTACAGTGAAATCAGAATTAATGTATGGAAAAAAGGGAAATTCCGATGACGATTACAGATTGACCATTAAAAATATTCAATTGCTGGGGGAAATAATGAAAGAAAAAACCAGAGCCGTTACAATAAAACTTTCAACAGGCTATTTGAATGATGATTTGATTACTAATTTGGGAACTCTTATCAATCAATATCAACATAATGATGGAGTAAGTGTGCGATTTCAAATCTTTAATTTGGAACAAACCAAAGACGTTACCCTTTCAAGTGGGAAGAAAGTAGATGTTGTTCCTTTCTGTCAAGAGTTGCGAAAATTGTTGCAGGATGACGAGTTAATTTGTTTGGGAACATAAGATGAATTATGAATTATGAATTATGAATTAGGCTGACGCACGAAACCGCCTAATCAGCACGTCATTGCGGGCTTGACCCGCAATCCCCTGCCCTAAAACGCGTTTTCGGGGAATGAAACCCATTGCCGTTGTAGAGACGGTGCGTGCACCGTCTCCTCTGACGTAATCAAAAACATTATTTATCCTTTTTCTTGCTGACGAGGAGACGGTGTAGAACCTCGTCCGAACGAGGGCTGAAAGTCCGTAATCATTAGCACAGGGCAACGCCTGTGAAATGAATGATGCCCCCTCTCTCTCAAGCCCTGAAAGGGCGAAATCATTTTTTCCCAAAAATATCATTTCATCATATAATTGATTACGCCCTTTCAGGGCTTAGTTTTTAGGAAATTACGTTACACAGGGCGTTGCCCTGTGCTATTGATTGCGGGCTTTCAGCCCTTTACCGTTA
>JAIROC010000435.1 GCA_031257735.1 Bacteroidales bacterium
CGTACCCGTTCTTCATTCAAGCGTTCGAGCAGGCTGTCAATGTGCGCAGGACGATTAAGAATAATGGTCTGAATGGCTTCATTAACCAATTCTGCTGTTACGGGTTTTGTATAGTCCGACTGCAGGATTTTGTTGATTACTTCTCTGGCAATAGCATTAACTAACCAGGGTTGTCCTTGCGTCTGTTCATTGACTAATTCTATTGCATCTTTTTCAAACACTTGTCCTGTTTCGTTGGTATGCTGCTGATATAGTTTGATGATTTCTTCCTGTGTGAAATTTTTCAATGTAAAAGTCTCCGTAACGATATTGAAAGGGCTTGCGCTACCCAAGGTTTGGTTTTCGGGACGAACTTTGGCTTTGTAATCCCGTATATTGCGCATTCCGACCAAGGCTATCGAATGGACAAAAGGTACAAAACTGCGATCATTATAACCATTTCGCAGTTGGCGTAAAAAAGAACTCAAGGTATCTTCACTTAAACAATCCGCTTCGTCAAACAATATCACTAAGGGTTTGTCTAATAACTCGCAAAATTGAGTGAGCGACATTTCCAAAACACCAGTGAAATCTTCATAATCCGCATCTTTGGCAAAATCCAATCGATGAGGAATATCGGTTTTTTTTAGTTTGTTTCTAATCAACCGCACTATTGCAGGTATACCTTGTTCCGGTTCTGTGATATTCTGCACACTTTCCAGCGAACAATACAAGGGATAATATTTTCCTTCTGTATTGAGCCGTTTGGTTAAATCCTGCAAATAGGTTGTTTTCCCGCTCTGACGAGCCGCATGGATCACAAAATACTGTTTCATATTTATCAACTCCTCAACTCCATGTAGGCGAGTGGCGGCGTCTATCATGTAATGCTCTATGCTATTACAAGGTCCTGCTACATTAAAATATCTCATAGTCATTTAAAATTATTTTGCAAAATTACATAAAAATTTCAAATCAAAATTTTGGAATAAACCTGAACTCGGGTCAAGAATAATATCAATAGAAAATGAATATCTCCCAACAAAATAGAACTCCGTTTGGAGTTTCATAACGAATTTAATTGTTTTTTCTATTGATATGAATGCCATCACGGGCAATAACCTAGTGATTTATATCATTTCTTATCCCGGACGCAGGTTTATAACTATTTTTATTATCCTTGTTTACATAAAAAGACGAACAATCAGATAAATCCCTGCTGCCAGCAAAGCGCTGACGGGAATTGTAAGTACCCATGCAATCCATAGATTTCGGGTTACGCCCCATCGAACAATCGAAAGCCGTTTTGTTATCCCTACTCCGATAATAGAACCTGTGATTGTATGCGTTGTACTTACAGGTATTTTCAAATATTCGGTTAAATAAAGCGTTAAAGCGCCTGCTGTTTCCGCGACCATTCCTTCCAATGGCGTTACTTTTGTGATACGAGAACCCATTGTTTTTATAATTCTCCAACCACCTGACATCGTCCCCAATGAAATCATCGTAAAACAGGCAAAAGCAACCCAATTAGGCAAATCGTCAATGGATGCTATCCCCATATCCAAGCCTAAAGTATGTGAAGCTATCATGGCAGCGGCAATAATACCCATCACCTTTTGACTGTCATTCAATCCATGCCCAATGCTAAACAAAGCTGAGGAGACAAGTTGTAGTCGTTTAAACCATGTATTTGCTTTATGGGGATTTAATTTCTTACAAATATGAAGCACCAAAACTGTTAGCAAAAATGCCATGAACATACCCAGAAAAGGCGCCAGAAAAATAAATGCCGCTATCTTCAAAACCACAGCTCCCTGAACGGCTGTAAATCCGCTGTCTATAATAGCAGCGCCTGCAAAACCGCCTATCAAAGTATGTGACGAAGACGATGGAATTCCTAACCACCACGTCGCCAAATTCCAAACAATGGCTGCTATCACGCCTGATAAAATCACGGGAAGGGTAATGTATTGTTCGTATACGGTTTTGGATACTGTATTGGCGATGCCAAATTCCCCAATAAGATATTTAGCAATAAAGAAAGCTACAAAATTAAAAAATGCCGCCCATATTACTGCTTGCAGTGGTGTAAGTACTTTTGTAGAAACAATTGTGGCAATTGAATTTGCCGCATCGTGAAATCCATTAATGTAATCAAACAAAAGCGCGAGAACGATAATTGATACCAATAATGCCATTTTGTATGCTTACTTATGCGTATTTGACAATGATTGTTTTGATAATCTTCCCTACGTATTCCGCTGAGTCAGTTGCTTTTTCCAACTCGTACATAATGTCTTTCAATTTAATAATCTCAATTCCATCTCTTTCTTCATGAAACATCTTGGTGATAAAATGTTCATAGACATCATCCGCTTTGTTTTCTATTACGTGTAATTGGTTACAATATTCCTTAATTTTTGTTGAGCTTCTTTTTAATACATCCAATTCATCGATTGCCTTTCCGATATAAATGGCTGCTTCTTTTATCAATTCGGCTAAGGTAATTGCGCTGTCAGGGATTTGTTTGGGATTGTAGAGAGCAATTCTTTTCGCACTGTTATTAATTCCATCAATCACATCATCAAGCAGGTTTGCCAAATCATGAATATCTTCTCGGTCAAAAGGAGTAATAAATGTAGTGTTTAAATCATCAAAAATCTGATGAGAAAGATTATCTGCCAAACTTTCCTGTTCTTTTATCTTTCTATAGTAATCCATGGCTTTTTGGTGATAATCATCTCGCAAGCAAGCAATCATTAGGTCTGATGTTTTCAAGATTATATCAGACATTTCTTTCAAGACAGGAAAGAATTTTGGTTCTTTGGGTGTTAAGCGACTAAAAAATGAATTATTCATACGATGATATTTGCAACTAAAATAATAAAACTAACTATAAATTTTTTTACAAAAATATGTAACATCTATTACATATTTGTTTCATAAATATTACATGTGTGTTACGTGTGTTATAATATTTTTGGTACACACTAAAAAAGGCGTCCTGACGGACGCCCATAATAACAATTAATTTTACCCAAACAATTATTGCTTTCACTCTTTATATTCTTTTCCTTCTGCGTCAAGAATAACAACTTTTTCTTCTCCAGTCAAAGTCAAAAATGTCACTTTCGTTAGTTTCTTTTCGGCGTTATAAGCGAGTTTTGCAATTTTAAGCCCAGCATAATTATTCTTGATAGCTTCTTGAACTGTTGTGCTGAGTTCTTCCATTTTTACTTCCTTATAACCATCTTCTTCTGTTATGGCTACCGTTGCTTTGACTGCTTTCGGATTAGCTTGACTATTTTGTGCGCTACAAAAAGCGCAAAATCCAATTACCATTACGGTTGACAAAAAAAATCGTTTCATATTAACTCCTTTTTATACATTAATAAATTTGTTTAATTCTACTTACCAATTAATTCCATTTATGTGCCATATAAGGAAGTCTGCAATAAAATCATCTCATATTCAACGACAAATAAACAAAGGTGTTCATCACGAACAGACAAAATATTTGTGGAAGTGTAGAATATTTCCATGATTATACACAAAATTTTATGTTCTCATAGTTCATAATCTCCTTCAAAAACAAAACATGTTTCTCCCTGTAAATAAATTTGGAAAAACATGTTTTCATTGCGTTTAAAATGTACGCAAAATGTTCCTCCGCAAGTGAATACGTTTACAGTTGATAATGTATTGTTTTGTTTTGCAAAAGCAAACGCCAATGCAGATGCTGTTACTCCTGTTCCACAAGAAAGGGTTTCATCTTCAACTCCACGCTCATAAGTACGAACAAAAACAGTATTATCCTTTTGAACTTCCACAAAATTTACATTCGTCCCTTTCTCAAAACGAACATCATGACGGATTTTTTTACCTTCTTCCATATTTACGGCATGAACATTATCAACAAATTTAACTACATGAGGCGAACCTGTATCTAAAAAATATCCATCATCAAAGGATTTTATCTCTGAAACATCTTTTATCTGTATAGAAATTTCAGTTTTGTTTCCTGCCATAACAAGAATATTTGCTTTATGCAACCCGTCTATCCCAGAAAAAAACGTTTCTTTGTCAATAATACCTAATCGTTGCGCAAAAGCAACGATACACCGTCCCCCATTTCCACACATGCTCCCTTCAAATCCATCCGAATTAAAATATTGCATCTCAAAATCTATTCCCTGCTCTTTACTGCTGTTCAACAATATCAATCCATCAGCCCCTACTCCTACCCTCCGATTGCATATCTTTCTAATCCTGCTATCGTCTATAGAAAATGACTTTGTTCTGTTATCAATCAGAATAAAATCATTGCCAGCTCCATGGTATTTGTAAAACTTTTGCATAAAAATTACAGACTTCTTTTGAGAATATTTATTTCTTCTTGACGTAAAAATCTCCAATGACCTCGCGGAAGGTCTTTTTTAGTCAGACCTGCATAGTAAACTCTGTCCAATTTTTCAATTTCATAGCCCAAATGAAAAAATAAACGTCTAACTATCCGATTTCTTCCTGAATGTAAGACAATGCCAAGCACATTTTTTTGACCATCTACAAATGCCAAATCGTCAGGTTTCATAAAGCCGTCCGATAATTCTATTCCATTGGCAAGGCTTTCAAAATCGGCTAATAACATGTCTTTATCCAATTCCACCTGATATATCTTTTTTATCTCATGACGGGGATGCGTTAATTTTTTTGTCATTTCGCCATCATTGGTAAACAATAACAATCCTGTTGTATCTCTGTCTAAACGTCCCACAGGGTAAACACGTTGCGTACAAGCTCCTTCTATCAACATCATGACATCATCTCTATCTTTTTCATCATCCGTTGTTGTGATATAACCTTTGGGTTTATTTAAAAGGATATATACAGGTTTTTCACGTTGCAAAATTTTATCTTCATAACGTACTTCATCTACAGGCATTACTTTGGTTCCTAGTTCCGTTACCACTTGACCATTAACCGTTATTGCTCCTGCAATAATTAAACTATCCGCTTCCCGACGAGAACAGATACCACTATTAGCGATATATTTATTTAAACGTATGGGACCTCTTTCTTCACTCCACGACAATGAGAGTACCTTAGGTTTATGAGATATCCGACCTGTAGCACGACGTTTTTGAACAATCTCACGCATAATTTCCGAATCCAAAACAGTGGAAACTCGTTTCCTTTGCGGGTCATGACCGATTTCTCTTTCGTCATCTTCTCTCCTGAAATTCTTCTTATGAGAAAAAGTATCCTGATCATTATTTCTTCTATAATATTTTTGTTCTTGTGGGTCTGTTTCCGAATGAAATGTGTATCTTCCTCTTCTTCTGTTATTATCAAATGTATTTACCTTGCGTTTATTTTTGAAACTTTCCCTGTCAGACTTGTCTCGAAATGAAGGTCTGGAATGAGTTGTTGATGAATAATTTCTTTTTCTTTCCGTTGTATCGGAGTTGGTTCTTCTTGTTTTTCTTCCGTCTTCTTCAAAAGTATTTACTTTGCGTCTACTTTTGAAACTGTCCCTGTCAGACTTGTCTCGAAACGAAGGTCTGGAGCGAGCTGTTGATGAATAATTTCTTTCCCTTTCCGTTGTATCGGAGTTGGTTCTTCTTGTTTTTCTTCCGTCTTCTTCAAAAGTATTTACCTTGCGTCTACTTTTGAAACTTTCTCTGTCAGATTTGTCTCGAAATGAAGGTCTGGAGTGAGCTGTTGATGAATAATTTCTTTTTCTTTCCGTTGTATCGGAGTTAGTTCTTCTTGTTTTTCTTCCGTCTTCTTTACTTTTGTCGTTTCTGAAAGACTGACGAGAAACGTTTTTTTTATCTTCCGTAAAGAAATCATGTTCACTTTTTTGTTTAGTTCTGGTTCTCTCATTTACTGATTTATTATTGGAAGATGATTTCCTTTCTGTCGAATATCGTTTAGAGGTTGATGTCTTATTTGTCCTTGCTTTATAAGAAGATGTTGTTGTATTTTTTTTACTGTTTCCGTCTTTTGTTGATTTCATTTTTTAAATTTATTCGCACGATAGTTCAATAAAAAACATTGATTTTGTTGATATTATCCATCCGTACGATGTTATTTTACATAGTTTGCAAAGGTACACCTTTTTGATATACAATTGAAAGATAAAATCACGAAAGCGTTTTATTATTATCTGGATACAATACGAATAAATTGAATATGTTGAAAATCTATTAATTGCAGACAGTATTAAATTCGTATTTGCTTTCGAGCGAATTAGTGTCTGTCTATAAAGAATGATGTCTTACTTCATCGCGTCTCAAAAAAAGATTTAACCGGTAATTGTCAATTGATATTGTCTTTCAATAATCTTTTTCATGGAGTAAAAAAATCTACAGAAAATAAATTTCTATTTCAAAAAAATGATGTACCTTTGTACCCATTTTTTACATTATATTACAGTACGATGAAACAATTTATTTTAATTATAGGATTTGCAGTTATCTCATTCGTTTCTACTGCACAAAAGTTGTCGTTTGACAGAACAGAACATAATTTTCAAAGCATAAAAGAAACTAACGGAGAAGTCAGTTGTGATTTTTCGTATGAAAATCGGACAAAAACTATTATTTATTTAACAACGATAGAATGTAGTAATCGCTCTTCTATTCGTCTCAAATGGAACAGGGATACAATACAATCTAAGGAGAAAGGGAGTTTTTCCGTGATATTGCATCCGCGTAATCTGTCAGGGCTGTTTGAACAGATTGTTACGGTTAAAACAATGGAAGACGGTGTTGAACACAGTTATCCATTGAAAATAAAAGCCGACGTAGAGCCTCGTCCACGTACAAAAGAGGAAATATACGGCATGATGGAAGGAAATTTGCGTTACAAAACAAATTCTCTTCGCTATGTGATGAACCCAACCTCTGTTATTATAGATACTTTTGGTATTTATAATGTATATGGAGATACGATGACTTTTTCTCATGGGATGTTGCCTGCGGCATTTCAGATATTGAGTATGCCTGAAAAACTTGCACCTAAGGAAGAAGGTAAAATTGTCTTTAAATATACTGCCGCTACTAAAAATGATTGGGGAAATGTTTGGGATAAAATTACTATTATAACGAGTGATACTAATCGTTCTCACAAGACTTTGTATATTACGGGAGAAATATTGGATGATTTTGACGCATGGACGCCCGAACAGAAAGCAAAAGCTCCCAAAGCATCTTTTGACAACATAGAATATCCGTTCGGAACAGCAACCGAAGGCGATGAAATTACACATAATTTTCTTCTTACCAATACAGGTAAAAGTACTTTACATATACGAAAATTAAAATCGTCGTGTGGATGTACGGCAGTTAATCCTGAGAAAAATGATTTGGAACCGGGAGAAAGTACCGAAATAAAAGCTATTTTTAGAACGCATGGCAAAACAGGAAAACAAATGCGTACCGTTGATGTCATAACGAATGATCCTTCGCAACCTAAAATTACACTTAAAATTACCGGTAACTTAAATCCCAAACCGGCAAAAACAGAATAGTAATTTATGGAAAACACAATCAAGTTGCATAAACTGAAAATATACAATACCCTGTCTCGCAAAAAAGAACTTTTTGAACCTGTAAGTCCGCCTTTTGTAGGGATGTATGTGTGTGGACCAACGGTGTATGGAGAGCCTCATTTGGGACATGCGCGCCCGGCTATTGTCTTTGATTTGATATTTCGATATTTAAACTTTCTGTGTTATAAGGTAAGATATGTTCGGAATATTACGGATGTAGGTCATTTGGAGAATGACGCCGACGAAGGAGAAGATAAAATTGCAAAAAAAGCCCGAATAGAACAGCTTGAACCTATGGAAGTAGCACAATTTTATTTGGATAAATATCATTTTGCGATGGACGCCCTGAACGTACTGCGTCCACGTATCGAAGCAAGAGCAAGCGGACATATTATTGAGCAAATAGATATTGTTCAAAAGATAGTGGATGCGGGTTATGCTTATATTACAAATGGTTCGGTATATTTTGATGTGGCGAAATATGATAAGGAATATCATTACGGTATTTTGTCGGGGCGTAAGTTGGAAGATTTGCTTTCTAATACGCGGGAGCTGGACAGTCAGGAAGAAAAACACAATCCTGCTGATTTTGCTTTGTGGAAAAAGGCGTCTCCGTCTCACATTATGAAATGGAAATCCCCTTGGGGTGATGGTTTTCCGGGTTGGCATCTGGAATGTACGGCTATGAGTACAAAGTATCTGGGTAAACAGTTTGATATACATGGAGGCGGAATGGATTTAATGTTTCCTCACCACGAAGCGGAAATATGCCAAAACACAATCGCCAATCAAACAAATACTGTAAAATATTGGATACACAACAATATGATTACTATCAATGGGCAAAAAATGGGCAAGTCGTTGGGTAACTTTATTACTTTGAATGAGTTTTTTACGGGCAAACATGAGCTGTTACATCAGGCGTATCATCCTATGACTATTCGCTTCTTTATTTTACAGGCGCATTATGGAAGTACGATTGATTTTTCCAATGATGCTTTGATTGCGGCGGAAAAAGGGATGAAACGACTGTTTAATGCTTGCGAATTGTTGGATAAACTAAAGCCTCTACCCTCTTCGACAGAAGACATAAAAAATCTCTATCAGAATTGTTTAAATGCAATGGATGATGATTTCAACAGTCCCATTGTTATTGCCAATCTGTTTGAAGCCACTCGAATTATCAATCAGGCAAATGATGGCAAACTTGCCTTAACACAGGAAAATATAAACGACCTAAAAAACTTGTTTCAAGTGTTTTTATTTGATATTTTGGGCATGAGATCGACAGAAATCGAAACAACAACAGGAATGGATAAAGCCTTGATGAATATTATTATCGAATTGAGACAAAGAGCAAAAAACAACAAAGATTATGCAACCGCTGACGCTATCCGAGATATGTTATCACAAATAGGCGTAACGGTGAAAGATACAAAAGATGGAGTTGAATGGTTAATAAATCAAGCAAAATAAGTTATGATACTGGATTATATTAGATGGAACGTAAATCCGATGCTTTTTCAAGTCGGTTCTGTTCGTGTAGCGTGGTATGGATTGTTATTGACAACGGGTTTTTTAATTGCCTATTTGATATTTCAAAAAATAGCCAAAACCGAAAAGGTAAATATGATGTTGATAGACAGGTTTTCGATGTTTACTATTCTATGGACGCTTGTTGGTTTGCGTTTGGGACATTGTTTATTTTATGATTGGGCGTATTTTAAGAAGCATATATTGGAAATATTCATTCCATTTGTGGAGACAGCAGAGGGCTGGGAGTTTACAGGTTTTGCAGGATTGGCAAGTCATGGGGGAACAGCAGCAATTATTTTGTTTGTGTTGTATTTTTCCATAAAACACAAGATGAGTTTAATCTGGTTGTTAGACCGATTATCAATAGCTATTCCTGTGGCAGCGGCATTTGTTCGGTGCGGTAATTTGATGAATTCTGAAATCATCGGTACAGTAACAAACATGCCTTGGGGTTTTGTCTTCCAACGATTGGAAGGAACAGCAGAATGTTGCGCCCCCCGACATCCTGCTCAAATTTACGAAGCATTGGTTTATATTTCATTGTTTGCCTATCAGATGTGGTATTATTTTAAAAGAACAAAAGGACATATTGCCGGAGGAAGAAGCGTCGGAACACTGTTAGTAGTAATTTTTACAGCACGTTTCTTTATTGAGTTTGTGAAGGAAAATCAAGTCGCATTTGAAGAAAATCTCTCTTTGAACATGGGACAATTTTTAAGTATTCCTTTTGTCCTGCTTGGCATTGTTTTTTTGTGGTATTCTTTTTATAAGAAAACATATCCTGTTGCTATTAAAACAACTGCAAATAAGCATAACGAACATAAATAACTGTTGAATTATGGTAAAGATACCAGAAGTTAATACCTATTTTATCCAACTTATGGATAAATATCTTCCATCTGTGTTGGAGGCGGATACATCTGCTATGAAACAAAACCGAATGGAAGCGGCAAGATGTTTCAAAGACAAGGGCGTTCCCTTGCGCAGTAATGAGATGTGGCGACATTTTAAATGGGAAAAGATCATACAAAATACATACAACATTCAACAACAAGCAGACGCATATCGTCCTGTAGAGACTTTTTTTAATTGTGCCATCCGGGATATTGATGCGTATATGTTTACTTTTCTCAACGGTTGGTATGTACATAATGCAGCTCCGCTTACGCGTTTTCCCAACGGAGTGATAATAGGAAGTTTGCGATCTGCTAAAGAGCATTGTCTATCTTTGATACAGCCTTGTTTGCAGGATATGGACAATGACCTTTATACGGGACTTTATCACTTGAACACAGCGCTGTGGCAGGATGGTTTTTTTATTTACGTTCCTGATTATATTCATTTTGATAAACCTGTACAAATTGCAAATATCGTCAAGACGCAGGATGATTTATTTATCAATATGCGCAATTTGGTGATTGTTGGAAAAAACGCCTCTCTCAAACTGATACACTGTGACGATACATTGGAAAACAATAACACACTCATCAACGGAGTAACGAGAATAATCGTGAAACAGGACGCTTGTTTTGATTACGTTAAGATGGAAAATGAAGACAATAATTCGGTGTTGTTGAATAATATCCACATCTATCAATATGGACACAGTACGGTGAATACCAATACAAACACTTTTAATGGGGGGTTGGTGCATAATACTATTGAGTGTTCTTTGTTAGAACCTTATGCGAGCGGTCATTTTAACGGTTTGTACATGGCGGATAAAAGTCAGAATGTAACCAATTGTTTGCAGATAAATCATTACTCTTCGCATTGTACGAGTGAACAACTGTATAATGGAATGATAGATGATATGGCGTCTGCACGTTTTATAGGACATATTTTCGTTGCACCTGACGCTCAAAAAACAGAAGCATATCAATTAAACAGAAACATATTACTGACTGATGAGGCTTCTATTGAGACAAAACCTTTTTTGGAAATATATGCCGATGATGTTAAATGCAGTCACGGTTCAACGGTCGGACAATTAGATGACAACGCTATTTTTTATTTACGTTCCCGTGGAATATGCGAAAAAAATGCACGTATCCTACTGATGCATGCTTTCGCTAAAGAGATTTTGGATAAAATAACAATTCCCCCGCTATTGGATCATACCGAAGAATTAGTGAGAAAACGACTCCGAGGAGAAGCAATATCCTGTACCCAATGCTCTATGCAATGCGATAACAAAGTAATAGACTTCGAAATAAAACTTCCCGAAATATAATTGATATAATTTATCTCCTCAGGTATGTAAATAAGTCGTTATTCTTGGCTTTCCAAAACAGGTATCTAATCTTTTTATTGCTAAAGATTAGATAAAGGCATAGCGTAGTTTGACTAAACTACGCTATGCTTTTCTTATACTCACTTTACAATTATTTTCTTTATAACTGTTTCTGTTTGTGTTATTATTTTAACAAAGAAAGTTCCTTTTGCTGCAGCAGGAAGATTTATCATATTATTATCAGGATTTTGAACACTGTACACCATTTGACCAATGGGACTAAATACCTGTATCTGTTGTATTTCTTGAATATCATTAATACCTATTGTAAACGAACCTGAATTGGGATTGGGATAAAGCGTGATTTTATACGTCATATTTTTCGATAGATTATTTTTATGATGCATAAACAAACTATCCTCATAACTACCAAAATATATTATTTCGTCTTCAATAGACTTTGAAAGCATGGAACGGTTTGTATTAGTATTACACTCAAAACAAGGTTCTATTCTGGCGGTAAAATGAGAGCCTGCTTGTGCATGAAATCCGGGCAACAAATAAATTTCTTTATGAGCTACATATTCGG
>JAIROC010000473.1 GCA_031257735.1 Bacteroidales bacterium
ACTCGTCGGAAATGGAGTACCAGTTTGCAAAACAAAAGAGCGAAGAAATCAATGCAGAGGTAAACAAGAATTTGCAGGAGTTGAAAAAGAGGATTAACATTAAATTTATCACCGGTACATTATATCGTTATTGAAAATGGAAAAAACAGCATTAATAACAGGCGGAAGCCGGGGCATAGGCCTGGAAATTGTAAAAGTATTCGAGAAGCATGCATATAAAGTTCTTGCTCCAACGCGAGAGGAGATGGATTTACGCGACCATAATTCTATCGTTGCTTACTGTGAAAAATTAGATAAAACCATTGATGTAATAGTAAATAACGCCGGAATTAATGCCATAGCAACCATTGAAAACTTGAATAATGAAGTTTTTCAGGATATGATTCAAGTAAACCTGTTGGCCCCTCTTACAATTATTCAATTTTTTAAAGAGAAAATGAGGCAAAACAGTATAGGGCGGATTGTGAATATAAGTTCTATCTGGAGCGCTGTTTCTAAAACAGGAAGGGGTGGCTATGCTGCCACTAAATCTGCTATTAACAGCATAACTAAGACATTGTCTATAGAGCTTGCGCCCAATATATTAATAAACGCCGTGGCTCCCGGATTTGTCAATACCGAACTTACCCGGCAAAATAACTCTCCTGAAGAAATAAAAAATATAACATCAAGTATTCCTATGGGGCGACTGGCAGAACCTGCCGAAATTGCACGCTTGGTTTATTTCCTTGCCTCAGAGAATAATACATATATTACGGGACAAACTGTTTTTATTGACGGAGGTTACACATGCAAATAAATATCCATTCTAAAATCAGGGACTACTCACTTATTTTCAGTAATAACTTTTGTTTCCTTGACAAGCTGCTCGCGAATCCTAAAGTGGTAATCGCAGACAACAATGTGCTGACTTGTTATAAAGATGTTTTAACAAGCTGTTTTAATGCAGACGAAATAATTACATTCGATGCCGTAGAACAGAATAAGAATATGAACATGGTGCTGCAACTGTGTGATACGCTAATGTCCTACAATGCTAAAAAGAACATGACGGTAGTGTCATTTGGTGGAGGCATTACACAAGATGTTACGGGATTTTTAGTATCGATTTTATATCGGGGTATCAATTGGGTGTACGTCCCGACTACGCTATTGTCGCAAGCCGATAGCTGCCTGGGAAGTAAAACATCTTTAAATTACGGACATTTCAAAAACTTATTGGGAAGTTTCTATCCGCCCTCAGTGGTTTACATCGATGTGGAATTTACTAAAACATTAAGCAAAATAGATTTTTACAGCGGCTTGGGTGAGATTGTAAAGTTACACCTTATGGGCGGTAGCCGTAATATCGCCGCCATAATGGATGAAATTGACGCCATTGATGCCGGAAGAGACAATGTTGAGTTGTTGACGCAGCTTGTTCAAAACAGCCTTCAAATTAAATATTCATACATCAAAGATGATGAGTTTGATTCGGGGAAAAGAAACCTGTTGAATTACGGACACTGTTTTGGACATGCGCTGGAAGCAAGTTCCGGTTATGCAATTCCGCATGGAATTGCAGTCGTCATAGGAATTATTTTTGCAAATCTGGTAGCCGTTCAAAGAGGACTGCTCAGCGAAAAAACAGCGCAGAATTGGTATAATAGTCTTTTGCGGAAATGTATTCTTGGGCGGGTGGGTGATAATCAGCACTTTAGCGGAGAAAAAATATTATCGGCGATGAAGATGGATAAAAAGCGTACAGGGGAAGAGCTCCCTTTAATTATTATTGATGACACATTGACATTACACAAATTAACAGACATTACACCAGCAGAGGTACTTAATACCATAGACTATATGCTCACATTTTTAGATATTTTGGAATGAAAATAAAATATGACGCAATCTTTACTTCAGAATATTATCAACGGGGGAGAGAACATTTCTGTTGAGTTTAAGCAGTGTTCTACTGAGCTGAATCCTGCTGTTTACGAAACAGTGTGTTCCTTTTTGAACAGGACAGGCGGATATCTGATATTAGGTGTCGCTGATGATGGCCATATACTTGGTGTGAATGTCAATTGTATTGATTCTATGATTAAAAACCTCATCAACACGGTAAACAATCCGGAATTACTGAACCCGACATTTTATTTTTCTCCAGAGGTTTTCACGATTGAAAATAAAAAGGTTATTTCTATTTATATTCCTGAAAGTTCGCAAGTTCATCGCTACAAAGGCAAAATTTATGATCGCGTAGGAGATGCCGATAATAACATAACGAACAATCACTACCTGATTAATAATATCTACTTGCGAAAAAACAGGGAATTTACGGAAAACGAAGTTTTGCCATTTTTGGAAATCTCCGATTTGAGTAGCGACACATTCAGAAAGGCGCGCCAATTAGCCGGAGTTTTAAATGATAGCCATCCATGGTTGACAATGAATGAATCTGAAATCCTTCATGCCTGCGGACTTTGGCGAAAGGATAATCAATCCGGAAAAGAAGGCTATACATTAGCTGCCGCCTTGCTGTTCGGGAAAGGAAGAAAAAATATTAGGAAATATGCGCCATACTATTATGGAAATTATAAAATTGATATTGAAAATGGAGAGAAGTTTGTGTTTTCAATCACTTATCGCGATACGGATGAAAAAGTAAAAGAGAGTGACAAGGTGTTGATAGGGTCTAACACTCAATTAGATAGAATTTACACTATCATTGGTGATAATGTAAGTGATAATGTAAAAGAGCATTTGGTTACCATAATAAAAACTTTGTATATTCAACCGAAACAAAACAGAATAGATTTGATTGCGCAAACAAAAATAAAAAACCCGACTTTAGATAGATATATCAAGATTTTGAAAAATGCCAATATAATAGAATTTGTCAGACCGGATAAAACAGGGGGGTATTATTTGACTGAAACAACAAAAGAAAAACTTGTTCGATGAAAATTTTTGAGACACACAATGACGAAATCAGGACACCAGATGCTCACATTTTTAGATATTTTGGAATGAAAATAAAAGTAGCACACTACATCGCCGATTTTTTAGTGGAACGTGGAATTACACACCTCTTTACCATTACTGGCGGCGGTGCCATGCACCTGAATGATGCTTTTGGACACCACCGCGATCTTACCTGCGTCTACAACCACCACGAGCAGGCTTGCGCCATTGCTGCCGAAGGCTACACGCGACTTACCGGAAAACTGGCAGGCGTATGCGTAACCAGCGGCCCCGGCGGAACCAATGCGTTAACAGGCGTGCTGGGCGGATGGTTAGACTCTATTCCGATGTTCGTCATTTCCGGTCAGGTGAAGCGGGAAAC
>JAIROC010000542.1 GCA_031257735.1 Bacteroidales bacterium
GGACTCTGTATGTACAATCGTCTATTGATAAAAGGAGAATCATATGGATAGTCAATATGGATTTTGTTATTCCAACGATGGCGGTAAGGCAAGCTATAGAAAATATAGCGAAAGAAAATAGGTTTGTGATCGAAAAGGATTAAAGGGGGAAAATCCGTATCATTATTTTCTTATAATGACTCCAATCCACGGCAGACGAAGAGTGGATATATAAAGGAGGTGACGTATGCTAAAAATGGAAATACCTATTATTTTTTCAGTTAATGATTTTTTTTGTTCCCTAAAGATTTTGGAGGTCTATGATGTTTAGATACTTGAAGAGATACTTGAAGTTTGGACTTTTGCGGTTTAATACTAGCATAAAGGTTTTATTAGGAAATTGTAAAAAACAAAGGAGTGTAAAACTTGGGTTTGAAGTACATTTGTCGGAACATTGTAATTTGAAATGCGCGGGATGCGGGCATTTTTCATCAATAGCGGAAGAAGAATTTGCAGAAATAGACGTTTTTGAAAATGATTTAAGCCGTATTAGTATTTTAACTAACGGGGACATAAAATATATCGCCCTTCTTGGAGGAGAGCCTTTATTAAACAAAGATATAAATAAATTTATGGAAATATCAAGGAGGTATTTTAAGGATGCGTACATTTATATAGTTACAAATGGGATTCTACTTGAAAAAATGGATGTGGCTTTTTGGGAAACAGCGCGCGAAAACAACATTTGGATAGGAATAAGCCCATATCCAATTAAACTAGATATAAAATTGATCAAGCGATTTTCAAAACAATACAGTGTGCCGTGCGGTTTCTACCAAGGATATGGGATTATTGATTTTGGTGGTATGGAAGATAATTCTGGCAAGAAAATGTTTAGATGGGTGTTTGACCTGCAAGGGAAACAAAATTATAAAGTTAATTTTATGATGTGTGGGTACGCAAATGACTGTATTACATTAAAAAGCGGTAAATTATATACGTGCGCTATGTTTCCGCATATTAAGCATTTTAACAAGCAATTCGGAAAAAACCTTGAAATAACTGAACGTGATTATATAGATATTTATAAAGCAAAAAATATCGATGAGATTATGGAATTTCTAGCGACGCCGATTCCTTTTTGCCGATATTGCAACTTAAGTAAGGTAACATATAACCATGAATGGGAAGTTACAAGAAGAAAAATATCAGAATGGACATGATTGAGAATATGGAATTTTGAATTGTATTGACGGCATTTGAAATAATAATTTTAGTTTGGAGGTAGTTTATGTCGAACTATAAAATCATTATGGAAAGGATTTCCAATAAGACCGTTAAAGTAGGAATTGTCGGACTTGGTTATGTTGGACTTCCTCTCGCTATCGCTTTTGCAAAAAGTGAAGTTACAGTTATTGGCTTTGAGAAAGATGAAAGAAAATCTAATGCAATAAATATCGGCAAAAGTTACATCAGCGATAT
Source organism: Bacteroidales bacterium (assembly GCA_031257735.1). GTDB lineage: Bacteria > Bacteroidota > Bacteroidia > Bacteroidales > WCHB1-69 > JAIROC01. The sequence goes on from JAIROC010000542.1 coordinate 1,462, forward strand.
TGATGACGATGATATATTAAGAATAGTTAAGGTGTCGAAAAAATTATCTGCGACCACTGATTTTACCGCTATACAGGAATGTGATGTTGTTATTATCTGTGTACCCACTCCGCTTAATAAATTCAAAGAACCCGATTTAAGCTATATTGAAAATGCCTGTATTGATATAGGGCGTAATATGAAACCGGGAACGTTTATTAGTCTTGAGAGCACAACTTTTCCAACAACCACAGAGAACTACATAAGACCAATTATAGAAAGAGAATCCGGGATGATACTGGATAAAGATTTCTGGTTATGTTTTAGTCCTGAACGTATTGATCCCGGAAATAAAACATTTAAAACTGAAAATACCCCCAAGGTGCTAGGTGGTTTGGGTGAAGAGGCAAAAAATATTGCACGAGGATTGTATGGTTTAGCAATACAGCATCTATATCCTGTTTCTTCCCCCAGGGTTGCGGAAATGGTAAAAATCCTTGAGAACACATATAGGCTTATCAATATTTCATTAATCAACGAACTCGCTCTCTTGGCAGGAAGAATGAATATTGATATATGGGAAGTAATTGATGCCGCAGCAACTAAACCCTATGGATTTCAGGCTTTCTATCCCGGTCCGGGTATAGGCGGACATTGCATTCCCTTAGATCCATTTTATCTTGAATATATCGCAAAAATTTATAACTTTGATTTGTCAATGATACATACGGCAGGTGCAATAAACAACCTCATGCCCTACAGAATTATGACTAAAATCTCTTTTGCTCTCAATCGTCATAAAAAATCATTGAATGGTTCAAACATTCTCTTCCTTGGAATTGCCTATAAACCTGATATTAATGACGCTCGTGAAAGTCCAGCTCTGCTGGTGATTGAACAGGTTGAAAGAAAAGGCGCTGTTGTACATTACCATGATCCCTACATACAAGAAGTTATGAGCGAAAATGGAAAACGCTACACCAGCGTGGAGCTTTCCGAAGATATTATTACCAATGCTGACTGTGTAGTCATCACGACCAATCATACTTGTTTTGACATTCCATTTATTGTTGAAAAAGCAAAATTGATTGTTGATACAAGAAACGCCATAAAAAATATCTCCATAGAAAATAAAACAATATTTAAATTATGAGTTCACAGGGGATAATGTATGATAAAACTGACAATCATAGTTCCTGTTTATAATGCCTCGAAAACCCTGACCAGATGTATTGATAGTATTCTGGCGCAGACGGTGACTGATTTAGAGTGTATTCTTGTAGATGACGGCTCTCTTGACGATAGCCGAGAAATATGTGGCGCCTATAAACGGAAAGATAATAGAATCGTTGTCATCTGCAAAAAAAATGAAGGAGTCTCAGTCGCCAGAAATGCGGCGCTTGATATAGCGCGGGGGGAATGGATAGGATTTGTAGACAGCGATGATTGGATTGAAAAACAAATGTTTCAGTCTTTATTGGAAAATGCAATAAAAAAACAAGCTGATATTTCTGTTTGCGCTTTTTATGAGGTTTACGGCGAATATCAGAGTGTTTATCCTGATAACCGCCCCGATATGATTCTTGACAGCAACAACGCGGTTCTCGAACTGCTTGACATGGAATCTTTCGGCGGCTATTCGTGTAACAAACTCGTGAAAGCGGAATTATTTCAAGGAATACGTTACGACCCATCGGTTCAAACCATGTCCGATGTTTTGGTTTTTTACCAAATTTTCAAACGCGCCAAAAAAATAATTTATTCCCCGAAACCTTACTATAATTATGTCCAAAATCCAGACTCCATAGTACATAAGCACGGTTTGGCAAAACGAGCGACCGGTTTGTCA
>JAIROC010000468.1 GCA_031257735.1 Bacteroidales bacterium
TGTGACCGCAAGGAGCGTCCTAAGGTAAAACCAGTAACTGGGGCTAAGTCGTAACAAGGTAGCCGTACCGGAAGGTGTGGCTGGAACACCTCCTTTCTGGAGAGATGTTTACTCTTTTCAACGGTGGCATTTGCTTTGATGCTTGCCAACCGGCTATTTGCTTGGTATTTTACAATATTAGATATATTTATAGGGCAGTATTTGCTGCAAAAACAGGCTATTTGCCTGATTTTACAATATTAGATATACACTGCGTATGCAGTCCTGTAGCTCAGTTTGGTTAGAGCACTACACTGATAATGTAGGGGTCCGCAGTTCAAATCTGCGCAGGACTACTTCTTTGGGGGATTAGCTCAGCTGGCTAGAGCACTTGCTTTGCAAGCAAGGGGTCATCGGTTCGAATCCGATATTCTCCACGAGGTATAAAAGCCAATAATAGTAAGGGTTTCCTAAAAATTGGAAGCCTTTTTTGTAGGAGTTTGTTTATCGTTTTGGCGGTGTATTTTTGTGTGATTTTGTGCATTTTTGTCACCTTTTTTGTAATTATAGTTAAAATTTGGTTAAAAAATTATACTATGAAAGAGAAAAAAATAAAGAAAGTAAGAGCGATTAAAAAGCAAGTACAGGAACAAGCAGAAGGTCAATGGAAGCGTCTCAAAGAACGCAATGCTTTTGCCGGTGGTTTTTGGAAAAGATTTAAAACGCATGTTGACGAACGTGGTGACAAACTTTCGACACTTGCCAAATCTATGGGATTATCGCCATTTATTTTTATTGGTGGTATTCGCAACCAATCCATTATTGGTATAGATATATTCCAAAAGATTTTAGAGGTATATCCGGAACTGAATCCTGAGTGGCTACTCACAGGTAGGGGAATGCAATTTAGAAGCCTGTCCGTGAGCAAAAATATACAAGCAGCAACAATAATTAAAGAATCTGAAAAAAAGAGGCGGGATACTAATAAAAACTTGCAAAGAATGAAACAATTATTGCAACAGTTGGAAGAAATACATACACGTACAACTGCAGGGATTTGAAAATCTGAAATTTGCCTAATTCTTACAAATTTGTCATAATAGAATGTACCATTGTTAATAACTACTTACTATTTTTGCCCAATTTTTCTTAATTCTTACAAATTTGTCATAATAGAACATATCGCTGTTAATAATTTTTACAAATTTGTCGCAATAGGCACACCATTGTTAATAACCCTTACAAATTTGTCATAATAAAACACATTGCTGTTAATAACTCTTACAAATTTGTCGCAATTCTACCCTCATTTCTTACAAATCTGTCGCAATAGAAATTTTGTTTTTGACTTTAAATTACTGATTTTTAATGTTTTGCAGGCTTTGCAAACATCTGTACTAAATATACCTTATTAATATCTTACTATATATGTATTTATTAATTGATTATATACAAGATCTTACTTAAGGGCAAAATTTGTAAATTTTAAAAATTGATTTCCAACAACTTGTGTTTTTAGAGTTTTAACTGTGAAAGAAAAAAAGCATGTTTTAAGGCGCGAATTTAGTTAGTTTTAAGTTTTACAATAACATCTGTTAGTCGTTTTATTTCGGCACGTTGTTCCGCTATTTCCGACTGTTGTTGTTTAATTATTAACCATAATTTATCTGTTTCGGTAGAAGAACTATTAGAAACATTATTACCATTGCCCTGTACATTAGTACCCATAATATTATTAGCACTTATGAATTGAAAAGATGATTTAATATCTCTAAGCATTTCTCCTTCTCCTGTGCGTAACCATTCTACATTGAGCCGATTATCAAGGTTTGCAAGGTTTACTAAAAATCGCTCTGGGATATTTACCATACCATTTATCATCGCACTAAAATTACTTTCACTATTGTATCCTAATAACCTTATTAAATGTCTTCTGTTTTTAATAATTTTTTCAGATTTTAACCATTGTACCACTTCTTTAAGTCGCTCTTTTTTTGTTTTCATCTGTTTTTTTTCTTTCATTGCTCTCTATTATTCTATTGATCCATAACACCAATCTTACTATTTTCAGAAGTTTATTAAAAATACTTGCTATTTTCAGAAGTTTTTGTAACTTTGCGGTAAACTATTTTTTAAAAATACTAAAAATATCAAACAAATGCACACAAACACACACAAATACACGCAAAAAACATTTGTACCTGTACCATTACGTGGTTTAACCCAAAAAATAAGTGAGTTAACAGGATATACGTTAGAAGGCTCACGGAAATCGTTGAAAAAATTGATAATGGGTAAACCCGCACAAACGATTATGGATATGGAAGTATTTCAAGCAACTAAAGAGTATGCCACAAAACTCGGTGTTACTTACGAAGAACTCTTCACAAAATAATACGAGCCGAAAGAGAGTAAAGTTAAACTTTAAACAATAAAATTATGTATTGTAGAAAATGCAAAAAGAAATTTGACCCAAACAAAGGGTCATATAACTCATCGGGCGTACTCTGCTTAACGGGCGTACTCTGCTTAAAATGTGGAGAGAACCAATGTTATGAGTGCGAGGGAAAATATCCTATTCTTTATGGAACTGCAAAAAAGAAAAATAAGAAATGCTAAAGTAAGATATGTCAAGAAATAAGCACATAACAAATATTGACATTGACAGCACTTTTTTGATTCAATCAAATAAAATCACTGTTGCAAATTGGCAGGGTTGGTCAGTAGTCCAAAGACGGTGTTATTATTTGATTTTGGGGATTATTCTTGATTTTTTTGTTGAAAAAAAAACAGCAGATATAGACAATTATGTTGTAAATGAAAAAAATGTGCGAATAATTTTTGAAAAAAATAAAATTTTGACTGTAAGAGAAAATATTACAGATGCATACAAAGCGTTATTCTCGTTGCGTGAGAAGACTTTTAAAATTAAAAAAGAAAATTCAAAAGGTTGGATCGTTTGTGGTTTTTTAAATTGGGCAGAATATAGTGGTGAAAATAACATTGAAGTTGAAGTATCATTTAAAATATTACCGTATGTATTGCAATTAGCGCAAGATTATACAATATATCAATTGAGAACGGCTTTATTGCTGACCTCTCTATATTCACAGAGATTTTACGAAATGTGTTGTCGCTATCGTGTTGATGGTTTTTTTTCTTTTGAGATAATATATTTAAGAGAAATTATGAATATCAGCGAAGATGTGTATTCAAACTTTGCAGATTTTAAAAAGCGTGTTATCGAAAGTGCGGCAAAAGAACTTCAAGACCTTTATGATAATAATAACAGTGATTTATATTTCACTTGGGATATTGACCGTGCGAGTAAAATTGGCAAAAAGATTACAAAAATCAATTTCTACGTTCATAGTGAAGCTGAAGCAGATGTTATAACAAAGCTATTTACAGAACATGATTACAGGTGGCATATTGAGGTAAAACTACTCACATACTTTAAAATAAACAGTAAGGTACTAAATTCATTTTATGGGTGGATAATACACAACTATAACGCACCTGCAATGCGACGCTTGTTTGAAAAAATTATAAAAATAGAACGAAGATACCAAAATAGGAAAGAGATAATCAAAGTGTTACGTGTTATGTTACGTCAAGATTTCGGAATTTTTTAGACTTTTATAAAATATGAGAAAAAACATTAAAGACCAAAAGCAAAACTATGAGCGTATCAATAATATGGCTCAGTTGTTAAAAAAAGACATTGAATTGCGGAAACGTGCATATTCAGAGTCTTCTGCAATGCTAATGCCAATTAGTACCAATGAGATTTACAAAGAAGTATTGCTAAAAGATGATACTATGAGAAGTATCATACAGCAGACAGGGAGGCAAAGTGTAATACCAGACACTGCGCGATTGTCTGTAAAGCAAATAGCAGAAATCACAGGACTTGCAAAAAAGACAATCTATCAAAAAATACAAGATGGTGTACTTGTAGCAAGAATTTCAATACGCAACAATACAAAATTTGTGTTAGGTTCTGAATTAAAACGCTGGTATTATGGCGACAAGCAGTTAAGCAATTTGCTTGTTGGTTGTCATACTTTAAATTCTAATAACCTTTAAAATAAAAATGATAACAATAAAAAAAATATGAAAGCAAAAACTTTACTTATTTGTATGTTTACAATAGTTTGTCTCGTGTTTATGGGGATAATAATCAAATTATTTGCGATGAGCGTTATTGCTCACAATCCAAATTCAGAATATTTAAGAAATTATCCATTGTTTTTTACATTCGCAAAATATGCGGCTATCTTATCAATAATAATGTCATTATCTCATTTAATTATGAGTTATGTTTATTACTATAAATATTTCCATGAAACAAAAGGTTTATTACAATCAAACTTTCTTACTTCCATATTTTTAATACTCGCGATAGGTCTTTCTTCTATGGAAATCTCGGTATATGCATCAATAGCCGTTTCATTGGAGGGATTTGCCTTATGTATTGCTTTATTTTTTACGGCATGGAGCGTTATTACAAATTTTAGATATATCATGCAAAGTTAAGTTTATGATATGAACATTTTACGACTATTAGCGTTTTGCGTGTTTATAACAATGATATTCATGGTTATTGGATATAACATTGTCGCATGGTGGCTAAATAAACATAGACTTAAATAATATAAATGGTCGTTCTCATTAACAACCAAAATGTAACTATGTCATTAAATGAACATTGGCTGAAGCGCAACTCAAGTTGGAAGCAAAATAAAAAAAATATAAATAACAAAAATGAACAAAATTCTCTGCGCGGACGCCTTAATCGGACTGAAAACACTGCCAGACAATTCAGTTGACTGCTGCGTTACAAGTCCTCCATACTACGGGCTGCGCGACTACGGCACGGCGACATGGACGGGTGGCAACCCCGATTGCAGGCATTCCGAAAGAATTGAAAAGAATTTTGAGAAATTTAAGCAGTCCGGCAATCGGGGAAACTCCAAAGTCCCGAAAGGAACTTGTCCGCGCTGCGGAGCAAAACGGATAGACTTACAGATAGGATTGGAAGATACCCCCGAATTATATGTTAACCGGCTAACTGAAGTGTTTGCCGAAGTTTACAGGGTGTTAAAACCCACAGGTACTCTATGGATTAATATTGGCGATTCATATTCCACAATTAAATTAATTAACGGCAAACACAAATCCATTAAATCAAAAGACCTTATTGGCATTCCGTGGATGATAGCATTCGCATTGCGTGATATGGGATGGTATCTCCGTCAAGATATTATATGGCATAAGCCAAATTCAATGCCGGAGAGCGTAAAAGACCGCTGTACCAAAGCTCACGAATATATCTTTTTATTCTCTAAATCGCGGAAATATTACTACGACTA
>JAIROC010000588.1 GCA_031257735.1 Bacteroidales bacterium
CTCCCGTTCAAAGGGGTGTTCGAAGCCCGATAGTGTCAACTGATTTGGACTCTCATAGCTCGGTGCAAATGCACGACTTTTGCGGCTGTTTCCCTTTTTTGATTGCATTTTTTTTTGCAGAGGTAATACTATTTTCTCTATTTTCAATTAGTTGAGGATTTTTCAGCAGACCCTAAGTAATTAACAGTATGAATAACAAAAATTTTCCATCAATGATATTTGATATTATTCGTTATCATACAGATACGAAGAATAACGAACTCTATGCTGTTTTGTTTTGGGAATTTTCTCTTCTTTATAAGGTTCCGGTTCACAACTTTTTAAAGTTACCAACTGATGATAATGAGAGAAGTTGCAATCAGAAAATTCACGTTTTATACAAAAGAAAGAGGAGTCGAAATAGTAACCCGATTTTCCTTTTTTATATTCTTCCAAACCTCGAAACTGTATAATTCGATTTTCATATATTTTACCCTTGTAGTAAATCTTCTCATTTTTAAAAGGTGCATTATTTTCAGTCACTCTTTTATAAAAAACAGTATCTTTTTTGTCAATATAGAATCGAGTAATCAGATGACCGGGTTTAGTTTTTTTTTTAGGAAACGAACGTATTACTATCAAAGAATCGTTATCTGTCTCTTTTTCATACAATAATGTTTTATCGATTTTTCTATAGTTTTTTAAAAAGAAATTTACCCCAGGGTCTGTTGCCAGATTCAAATTATTTTTTGTCCACGAGTATAAAACACAAAATAAACTGTCCATTTGTTTTGAAATCATTTTGGCAATATACCATTTGTTTTTCAGAGTTTTATCTTTATTCTGCCCATTAATTACCAAAAGCATATTTGCGTTGCAAGTACGTACGGTATTACCGTCTGCTTTATCTTCATGAAAAAGTGTATATGGAATATTTGCGTTAATTTCCATATTGTTATATAACTTATTAATAGCCTTTCTCATCAAATTTTCTGTAGTTTCTGCAGATATAATCACTCCGGTCAATTCAAATGTCTTTTCCAGCATAAGAACAACGCCGGTTAACTCTTTTCCCTTCAATTTCACAGTATTATAGATCAAATGGGAAAACTGAACACTGTCTTCCGGCGAGCATGTGATTTCAAAATAGCCTTTACTGTTAGTTTGAACTACAGCATTTTTATTCAAAACCATTACATTAACAGTACTAACAGGCTCATCATTAACAGCATCTTTCACAATCCCTTTATATGAAACCTGAGCAGTAACAATCCGGCAACTCAAAAAAATAAATAGAAAAATTTTGTATTTCATAAATCATAAAATAATACGAGAGTACCCATAAATTTCTCTTTGAATACCCTCGTACAAAAATCATTTAATCATTGTTAATTGCCTACTAACCATTTATTATACTAATTTATTATTAATTTTGATGCTTTTATTTACAGCATAAGAAGCAACAGCTAATCCGACAATAACACCAATACCTATAGCCAAAAGACAACCGCCATTAGTTTCATTGAGTTCTGACAAACTCAATTCCTCTACACTATAAGAGGACAAATTTAATTTTGAATTCATTTTAATACATTTAAAAAAAATTTAACTTTAAAAAACCCGATATAAAGCCACCGGTATGCTTGTTTAAACATTATCCTTGCAAGTAATTTTGTTTTTACGAGTACAAAGGTACGAACATTCGATGCAATAATATTGCATCGGGAAAATTTTTTTCAATATTTCCTCCAAATATCTCTTTTTCTTCATGTTCGGACAATGGATTTACCCTTATTTTGACCACAATCTCAAAATTGTTGGCATAATAATACGTGTTTCTGATACGGTCGTACATGATTTCGGCGCCGAAATCTCTGATTTCATCCAGAATATTTTGGAGTTGTCTTCTCTTTAGATGCAGTCGTTCTGCAAATTCGTCCGGAGTTCCTGTCGCTTCTTTTTTAATCAATCCATGTATGACAAGTATACGGTCAATTGTTGTAAAAATACTCATTTCAAATATATTTAAAATTGTTCATGCTGTTCGTTCCATAATTTCCAATAGACGCTTTTTTTCTCGATAAGCTGGATGTGAGTTCCCTGTTCCGCCAATTTTCCGTTTTCCAGAGCCATAATAACATCGGCATTTTTAACCGTACTTAGTCGGTGTGCAATTATTATTATGGTTTTACCTTGCCGTACAAGCTGTTTCAAGGTTTGTTTGACATATTTTTCGGAAATCGAATCCAGAGAAGAAGTAGCCTCGTCGAAAATCAGTATTTCGGGGTCTCTGTACAATGCCCTTGCAATGGCGATTCGTTGTCTTTCGCCGCCTGAAAGCGAAACGCCATGTTCGCCGATTTGCGTCATGTAAGTGTTTGGCAATCTTTCGATAAATTCACGTATGCCCAATTGTCCGCACAATTCTACAATCTTCCTCATATCCGGTTCAAAATCTCCTAAGGCGATATTTGCGATAATACTTCCCGAAAAAAGTTCAATCTGTTGCGGAACGGAACCAACTATTTGCCGTAAACTTTCATTGCTGATTTGAGCAATATTGAAATTGCCGATACTGACGGTTCCCGACTGTATTGGATAGAGATTTTGCAGCAATGAGGCCAGAGTTGTTTTTCCGGAACCGCTTTCTCCGACAATAGCAGTTGTTTTTCCCTTTTCGACAGTCAGGCTCAACGATTCGAATACCTGTTTTCTTGAGCCGTAGCGAAAATCCACATTTTCAAATCTGATATCTCCTGTCATATCTTTTTCGAGTTTAATTTTTTGTGAATTATCCTCTTCGTGTTCCAAATCCATTATTTGAAACAGGCGGTCGGCAGCAATCAAAGCGTCCTGTAATGTTTTGTTGGATGAAATCAGACTTTCGACAGGACCGAGTACGTAACCCGTCAAAGAATAAAAAAGTATCAAAGTTCCGGGCGTTATCTCCTGTCCTATCACAAAATAACTTCCTGCCCACAGTACGGCAACAACAATACTCGAAGACACAAATCCCATTCCTCCGCCGGCGTATATCGAACCGTAAAAACTCCGTGACAGATTTCTCAACAGTCTCACAAAGCGCACTTCCGTTTTTTGATTTGCAAAATCTTCCGTACCAAACCGTTTAACGGTAGAAACCGAGTTTAGCGATTCAACAAGGTGAGCTTCCAAATCCGCCCCTGTTTCCATTATTTTACGCTGATATTTCCTGTTCAGTCTGTTAAAAAAGAAATATATGATAAAGAACAGCGGAGCCGACAGTAGAGTGATTGCCGTTAACTTCCACGAATAAACCAGCATCAAACACAGGGTAAATGCAAGTATCATTGTACTGACGACCAGATTTAAAGCTACATCATTGATGAATACCCTGATTTTCACAGCATCGCCTATTCGCGATGTAATCTCTCCGACTTGCATTGTATCAAAAAACTGTTGAGGCAAACGAAGCAAGTGTTTATAGTAACCAAGTATAAGCGAAGCATCTATCTTTTGCCCTGTTTTGAATACCAGAATACTTTTCATTGCTCCAATAAATGTTTTCAGGATAATAATCAATATCATGATAACACCCATTAGATTCAACAAATTGATATTTCTGTCTACAAGAACATAATCCGTTATTTTCCCTATATAAACCGAGGATGCAAGTCCAAGAATACTGTAAATAACAGCCCCAAACAGAGCTTGTATCAATACGCTTTTGTGGGGACGAATTAGCTCTATAAAACTGTTCATAGCACTGCTTTTTTTGTCGCCTTTTTCGAACTTTTCAGTCGGAAGCATCAAAACCAATACTCCTGTCCATTCTTTTTTAAATTCTTCATGCGTTTTTTTACAAAGTTTGCCTTCCGCCGGATCCATTACCTCAATATTCTTGTTTGTTATTTTGTAAATGACAACAAAATGCTGTAATTCATCCCTTATTATGAGATGAGCTATTGCCGGTTTCGGAACTTCAGTCAAGCATTCAAACGGACCTTTCACCCCTTTAGCTTCAAATCCCAATTTTTGGGCAGCCTCGACTAATCCCAATATGTTGGTTCCTTTTTTATCCGTAAAAGCATACTGCCGGATGCGTGCAATCGGGAATTTCAGCCCGAAATATGCAGCGACAGACGCCAGGCAAGCTGCGCCGCAATCGGTGATATCATGCTGTTTTATTTCAATATTCTTCATATATGTTAATATCAATCAATTTATATTATATTGTGCAGGATTTATCCAGTCATCCATTTTCTGATACAATAGATCAAACAGCGAGCGTTTTGTAATAATAAAATGAGCGGATATCTCCATTCCTTTTTTCAAAATTCCTTTTACTCCGTTTTTACGTAACAGATAATCGTAATCTAAGCTGCATTTAACTTTATAGAAAAAAGTGGTTTCAGCGGAGTTAGTCAAAAAATCGGACGATATCTCCATAACCTGTCCGCTAACTGTTCCCCATTCGTTGTAGTTAAAAGCATTGACCTGTATATTGACGGGCATCCCTATACTGAGATATCCTATATTACGTGGAGAAACATATATTTCCGCATAAATAGTTGAGTCTGGGCTGATAACTGCAATACAACTGCCCGCCTGTATATTGCTTCCTTTGTAGATTCCGCTGAACTGGTCTAAAGTTCCGTTTACCGGACTGACAAGCGTATATAAGTCTCTGTTTTTCAATTCCTGATTCATGGTGGTTTGCATTTCTTCAGAAGAATTAGAATATGTGTTTAATTCATTCTGCCATTTACTGATTTGACTTTCTTGCAGCGTTGACAGTTCAATCTGGGCTTTCTCATAGTCATATTTATATTTTTCATATTCTTCTCCTGATATCACCTGTTTATCATAAAGTTTTTGATTCCGTTCGAAATCTTTTTCTGTTTTTTGCAAATTAGTTTGATGTTCATTCTTTTGCTTGAGAAATAGCAAATATTCTTGTTGTCTCGTTCTTGATTTGAATGGATTGGGCGTTTCTCCTTTAACTAAATATCGCAAATCGTTCAAATGTTCTTCGAAATCAACCAAACGCTTGCGTTGATAATTGACCCTGTAGTCGAGCGCTGAACGACGAAAAATCAGTATTGTGTCTCCCCGTTTAACATTTTGTCCTTCTCTGACATATACGGAATCGACAAATTCCGTAATACTCCCTGTTATTTCGGTCTTCTCTACAACCGGACGAATAAATCCGCTATCTTGAACGGACACATCTACATAAACGAAAGGCAGTGAACACAATGTTACAGTAACTGCGATTAATACAACCCAATAGATTTTGTGGGATGCAGTAGTATGTTGAGCGATGTAGACGTCAACACTGTCTTTAAAAAATTCTGATGGTAAAAGATTCATGATTCAAACTTTTATTCAGCTCCCAAGTTCCAAGGGAAACAATTTATTGAAAATCAAAAGCGTGGAACTTAAACTTTATTCGCTTCCTGAGACCTTCGACTACCTGTACAACAAATTAAGTAAGCTCACGCCGATTGACGTGAGCGTTCGGCTACTTACTCTTGTTGAAATTGTTGAAATCTCAGAAGCAAGAATATAAGCTAACGCTATTTTAATTTTTTTATTAACTATTTAACTGTCAATTCTATTTTTAATTCATTCACTCATTTTTATGGGCGCAAATATAACAAAAATTTCTTTTATTGATTTTAGGAATGAAAAATAAATAACCTGTAACAGTAAGTCCCGCAGGGCCCGCAGGGTAGGGTATTCAAACATAGAAAAAAGAAACCTTATTCCCAACCTTATTTTCCCAACAAAAACACCTCAGTAGCAATGTAATATCATACAAAAACAACCTTATTACCTCATTAAATTTACTCCCAAATATCATCGATTTAAT
>JAIROC010000060.1 GCA_031257735.1 Bacteroidales bacterium
GGAAGTATGGGCTGAAACCGATACTTTTTACGCATGTACTACTACAGGTGCACATGCTCATTGTGGTGAAAATAGCACTTTAATTGTTTGTGGAGGTACACTTAATTAATGAAATATGAAAATATTAATTAGTGCCATTTGTGTTTTATTCATACAAAGCAGTTGGGCACAGAATAGTTTACATTCTTTAATAGAAGAATGTAGCAAGACGGGTTATGTTAGAAAAATTTCAACTAACTATACTTATATTATAAGTATAGAAAACAACAAATTGTTATTGAATAAATTCATTAAATCTTTTGAAAAAGAAAGAAAGAGTGCGTTATATACTGCGCAAAAAAGAGAGGAAAACGGAAAAATTATCTCTGAAATTCATCTTTTTAAAGAAGAGGGAAAATTCATTTCATATGCTTATGATATTACTGATGATAGAAATGCCAGAATCACATATTCACAAAAAAATGCCTATTACTTGATATGTCTGTTTGATAATATAAAGGACAGACTGAACAAGGAAGGATTGGATTCATTTGGCAATGAAACAGATATAATCAACAAGTTGAAAAAGGAAGAAATTAATTACTCGGATACGGTGCAAAAAAAAAACATACCACTTTCCACTTCGCTTAAATCTGTGTTTTGGTTAATTCCGAAAAATGGATATGTAAGGGTTAACAGTGAAAAATTAACAGCCAAACAAGCCATAGAAAAAGGACTGAATGTTGAAGAATATTAATGAAAATTTAATACATATAAGATTATGAAAAAGAAAAAAGCAGGTGAAATTGTTTCTTTAAACGAAAAGATACATTCCGAATTTGAAATTCAAAAATTAGAATTACGGTTGGAAACTGACCCTCTATTATTTATGGATTTGTTCCAAGCAGAATTGTTTAATACAAATGACGATACTTGTGCTGTTGTTGATGCTTTAATGACTTGCAGTGGAGAAACGGCTACATTAGGTTACTGTCCGAACTATATGTCGTAATAGAAAAATTATATGAGATGGCGGATTATGTAATTGATCTTATATCTGTTCAACAATTTGAGATCAGTACTTTAGATACCTCAAGTAGCGAAAAGAAATATCTTATACGTTATAAGGAAAGACATTTTGAAGTTGGAAAATCAGTTGTCCAGCTTATTGAAATATTAAAACATTCTTCTTCATTAGAAGAAGCAAAAGAGTTATTATGCTTGCAACGAAAAGAAAATATTTCTATTGAATTAATGAACTCAATAATTAATCAATGTATTATACCAATCATTGAATCGGAAAAAAAAACAAAACCGAAACCTTTTATAGTTCGATTAGAAATAATACCTGCGAATATAGTTGCTATAGTTTCTAAAATTGGACGATTTCTTTTTGAACCATTGATTGTGAAAATATTGTTATTTGCAACTATTATTTTACATTCTTTTTTTTACATTTCGATTAATGATACTTTTGTAATAGGAGAATTAGATATAATTACAATTTTGGGAATTATTGTTTTATATATTATTTCTTCTTGTTTTCATGAATTGGGGCATGCTTCTGCTTGTCAATACTATGGAATCGAACATGGAGGAGTAGGATTTGGATTGTATTTGAGTTTCCCTGTTTTTTATACTGATGTCTCTAATATATGGAAACTTCCCAAAAATAAAAGATTAAGTGTGAATTTTGCTGGAATTTATTTCCAATCAATTTTTTTAATCGGTCTTCTAACTATTTATTTCATTAATCCAAATCCAATAATTGGATATTTTATTCTTACTGTCAATTTCAATTTTCTAATTACACTAAATCCCTTTTTTAAGTTTGACGGTTATTGGATTGTATCGGATTTATTAGGTGTACCCAATTTACGCCAGAGAACTCAAGAAGTATTTGTCTATTTGTTTAAAAAAATCATGAGAAAACAAATCATAAAAAAACCTTTTTTGTTTAATATGTCTAAAGGTAAAAAAATCTTTATGTTAATATATTCGGTTATCATGAACATATTTTTCGTATATGTTTTTTCGTATATTATACCTTTATTTATTTATAACTTTTTTATCACATTTCCGGAATTAGCAAAAAACTTGATAACCCAAATTGCTTTAGGAAATATGCCTTCTTTTAGTTTAATCAGACATACATTTACTCAATTCCTCTGTTTAGGATTTATGAGTTTTACTATTTATCGAGTTTTGAAACCCTTGATTATTCAATTGATAGATAAAACAAGAAATGTTTTTTAACCTTAATTATGGAAAGATCTGTTTCTCAATATATAGCTTACTATTGGACTATTGTACCAGTATTTTTGATAATGTTAATATTTATTTCCGGGAGAGGAGATATAAATAATATTTGTTTATTTGTACTTTCTGTAATGTTTATCGGACTATTTAATAATAAGTCTATTTCTGTAAATTTATTAGATATTACAATACTATTAATATGGATATATGAAGTGTTTTTATTGTTTATTTCTATCAATTATATTGCAAGTTTTTTATACATTAAATATTTTACAATCACCGTCATATATTATTTTATATTACGATTTTTCTTTACAAAAAAAAAAATAGTTATTTTATTACTCTGGGAAAGTTTCTTTTTTTGTATTCTCTCACTTATTGGATTTGTTTCTTTTTTGTTGTTTAAAGAGCGAATATATTTAGGTGGGTTTAATGATTTATATGATTTTAGATATATATTTTTCCCTTTGGGAAATTTGACAAATACGTGGGCAAATTTATTACTTGGATTTTTGGGTACAATTTGCTTAACTATTATTTACGCAAATAATAAACAGAAAAAAATTCTTTTCTTGGCTATAATCCCGATTGTTTTTGGACTTATTGTAACTTTTTCAAGAGGAACATATTTAACTATAATATTTTTATTATTTGTATTCGCCTTGTTATTAATTAGATCAAAGACAATAAATTGGTGGAAAAAAATAGGCATAGCAAGTTTGGTATTGATTGGATTTTTTTCTTTAAGTATTCCTCATCTATCAGAAGTACAGCGTACTTTGCAAATAAATGCTTCTGTTTCTCAGCAGCGTAGTATAGAAGGACGTGTTAATGAAGGACATGTTGCTTATAATATATTCCAAAAACATCAAATTACAGGTGTAGGGAGTGGAAACTATTCTTTGGCAGCGAATGAATATCTTTATGAAAAAGATCCATCAACCTATACTAGTATCGTTTCTAATATAGCTTTTCAATTTTTGTCAGAAAAAGGGATAATAGGCATTTGTTTATGGATAGTTGTTTTCTGTGTAATAATATATTTACTATACTTTAATAAAAAAAGAGAAATTGTCATTATTTTTATTTTTATTATTGCCATCGGTATAAGAGAGTTAACATTCTCAGTCTTGTTAAACCATACAGGATTACAATTAATAGTTATCACTTGGATAGCTGTCTTGCAAGATTGTTTAATAAATAAAAAATATATTCTAAATATCACCAATTCAATTATTCGTAAAATAATTCGATGGTTACCATTATTAATGTGGGTAAGTATATTTACATACGATCGTATTCTTTTATATAATAATAAATATAACGGGAAATGTATTCAAGCGATTAAATCAGATAATATAGATCTTGCAGAAACTCTTATAAATCGTGCTCATGAATCTATTCCTTGCTTAATAAATAGAAGTTCAATATATTGTAAACAATACAGAAAAACAGAAAAAAACTGTTATCTTAATTTAGCAGAAGAAACATTAAAAAAAGCTATTATAAAAAATCCTAAAGATTTTCAATTACAACATAATTTAGCCATTATATTAATTTTACAAGAAAAATTTAATGACGCATATACTATTTTAAATCAATTAGTCAACCAATTTCCTAAAAATCCACTATATCATATAACTTTTTCAGGATTACTTTATAAAACTGAAAATGTCGAAGCATCTATTAAGCATATAATATTAGCAATTAAACTATCTCCTGCTATATTAGATACTCAATTGTTCCATGAAATAATGAGTAAATTTAAAAATATAGATTCTACGGTTTATAATATTCTTAAAAATGATATAGTTACGTATCCTAAAATAGAAAAAAATCCTATATTATTAGCACAACAAGCAAAAATTTTATTATATTTGGGTGACACAATTACAGCTCAATCATATTTAAAAAAGGCTGTCAAACAAATGCCAAATTTATCGCGTCCATGGTGCTATTTAGGAGTAATAGCCTTTGATAAAGGTGATGAATTAAGCGGAAAGCGATATTTAACACATTCTATGGTTGCAGATCCAATGGATAATATTTCAAAATTTTATTGGAAAAAATATACGGAAAAAGTCGCAGAAACGAATATTCAAGAGTTGAATAACAATATATTCACCAAAATTTATTACATGAAATTTCAAAAATGGTATAATACTCAACCTGTTGAGTTTGATGATTTACTATTTATAATGATTGATAAAGTAACAAAATAATTAATAATTAATAATTTAACCCAACTTGCACGGTATAATTCGGGGTAAAAAAGTTTTGTTTGGAAATCAAGGATTTACAATATAGGGGAATTATTTATCATGATTAGCTAAAAAAATGAAAAATATATATGTAATTAATTATGTTACAGTAAATACGGAAGGCTAAAATGAAGCAAAATCTGTTGGGAGTAAAAGACGGATTGCTATATCCGACATGAATAGATTTTCGGATAAAACGAAACTAAAGTTTAAGAATTAAAATAAAAGAAACAACGCAATAGGACAACCATTTGCAAAAATGGTCTTTCCCGTGCCCCAATCCTTATTAATTTATCTGGTGAAATCCATTATAAAGAAAGAATACCCTGTCTTCCTGTCTTTCTCCTTTCACTGCATTTCTTATACGTAATAATGCTCCGGACGGGACACCCAACTTTGGATTGCTTACATTCAATTTACCTGATAGTTGCCAGAATGTTCCATTCCAGTATGATATTTCGAAATGGTCATTCCGTGGAAAATACTGTATTTCTCCAATTTGTTTCGGCTCGCCGAAATCAAGGCCAACCCATGCATTCTTGGCATCATAAAACGTTACCAGATCACCGTCAAAAACATTATCGATAATCATTCCTTTAGTGGAACTTGGTATTCCGATCGAAGTCCCGGAAAGTTTTTGCCCAGCTGTATCATATATCCCGATTTCGGCAACGTTACAATAACTATTCGGAGGAGGAAGGTAACGCATATAACGAAATTCCCGTCTATTTTGAATTTTCACTTTATTATAATTTAAACCATCGGGTTGTTTATTAATAGTATGAAGTATTACCGCATCCGAAAAATCACTCTTGTTGGTAGCCTCGAATATGCCATGTAACATACGTCCTGTCCAGACATCGATAGCTATTTTATTAACTACTTTAATCTCGGACAGTAAAAGCGTATCTGTCTTAGGTTTATCAGTCTCAAAAAAACGGGGTTTTCCGATAGTATCCAACCTGAACGGCTTACCGGCAGGAATTAACTCACCATTTTTATAATATACCGGTAAATAAATTACTTTGTAACTTATACCGGAAAACAGAACTGCCTCCTCCAGCTTTTCCCGCCCTGTGATTATCCATTGTACATCTGAATTTAACATTGCAAGATAAATATACTTTTTTGACACTCCTGCAGGAGGCGGAACACTTATGGTCGCTCTGATATCGCCGAATCCCTGATATTCCAGTGATACATCTTTAAAATAACTATTCCGAAACATCGCAGGAACTGTTGAAATATCTTCCTGTATGGAATCCTGTTTCTTTAATGTTTTTCTAAAAACTTTAGCCTGAATAAATGTTGTCCCCTGATGAGGATTTCCGGGAATAGTTTCTGTTCCCATAAAAGAAATGTATTTACCCGAACTGTCACGAACAGCATTCCACGAATGACCTGATTTTATATATGGATACAGCGGAGTATAATCTTGCGCAACAGGAATACCAAGAGCACGCATGGCAAACGTGGCTGAAGCCGATATGCCATCGCAGGTGCTTCTTGTCGTAGCTATTAGCATGGAATAACTCATGGGTATGAAATCTTTATCCATCCTGAATTTTGGCAATAACTTGTTGACTTTTTTACACGCTTCAACAGCGGAAATATTCGACTGTTCCTTAAACGAACGATTTATATCTGTAAGACTTGCAAGCGCTTTAACTCGCCAATTCTCAAGAGGCTCAGTACTTATTCTGTATGGTAAAATATCCTCGCAGAACGCATCGAACGGAATATGTTTACCCCACGGCTGCTCTTCCCATACTTTGATTGCCAAATCAATATTATTAATCAGATAGTCGCCGGTTATATATTTTACATCTTCACGGACAATTAATTCTCCAAGCCCGTATGTATCCATAACCATTTTCCTGTCCGACGAACTGGTCCATCTTAACAACACTGTAGAAACATTTTCCACAGGAGCATCGTAATATTCCGAACGCTTACCCTGCATATTTTCAATCAAAAATTCAGCAGCACGAAGTTTAAGACTGTCGGCAGGATCACGACTGTAATGTGTTAAAACTTTTTCGAGTTCCTTACGATTACTGCCCGCTTGTTGCAAAACATTCATTATTTCAGGACTATACGACGCCGAATGATTGAAGAACCAAATCAAACCGCCAGATACGGCAAGTAAAATAATAATCAATAAAATGAATTTGTTTAGATGTTTCTTACATGACATTTTTTTTACTTTAGCGTTCATTGTGTTTTATTTTTTTGTTTGTTACATTCCATTCATTCCCTGCGACGCCCAGTGATAACACTTCTTCATCAGAGAGTGTTCTGTTAAATATTGCTACCTCCGACACATCTATATCACTTTCTTTCCCGTTGTCGTCAGCAAAGAGCAACAACCCTTCTTCCGACCACGACAGTCGGCTATCTTTTTGCAACCGTTTGACGTTGTAATTGGCAAATACCAATTCCCCATTCAAGTAAAATTTCAGCGATTGTCCCAAATGAGCAGATATTATCAGTCTGTACCATTCGTTTTCACGAAGAGGAGGGTCAAATTGAAAATCAAACTGCGATATGCCAAAGCGAATCATATCGGAAAACAGAAATACATCGAAATCGTCGGTATTGTCCATATTAGTCTGAAAAAAACTATGGTCGCCTTCTCCCGATAACCTGACATCCATCAATATGCTATATTCGTTGATATTTTTGCATGAGTCATTATGAAGTATCCCGTGCGAACACTTGAAATAACTGTAGCGCGGTACTCTAACAGCATTTTTTCCCGCTCTGGAACCTGTAATCCGTTCCAATCCCGCAACCGAAAGTTCCCCTTTGCTTTTGTCATTTGTCATTTTATAAACTTCCAAATTTTTACCGACAGTAGCCTTTCCATAATTGGCTGTATCCTCGAACAGCCACCAGCCTGTGAGATTATCTGTAATTTTGATATTTGCCTGTTTGTATCTGACATTACGCCAACGGGGATATACGGTAAATGATTCTGTTGAATCATGTTTGTAATGTTCAAAATAAATTACTTTACCATTGTCTGTCAAAAAAAATGGCTGATTGAAAGGCGTTTGTTTACCATTTTTATATATAACGGGAAGATACAGCATATTTGTTCCAAGCGAAGCAAAATGATATGTTCCGTTATGGTATTTTCCCCAACATGCAGGCATCCATTCCGATGATGAATTGGCGATACACAAACAGGCATATTCAGGCGGTCGGTCAGCAAGTTCTGTCTCCGGCAATATGGCTATGTCAATATCTGCCATTTTACAGTATTCCGATGTTACGTCAATCAGATTGTCGAGCAAATAAGGGATATCGGAGGGAATATTTGCGGAATGTGCCTGCCGCCGAAAAATGTGTCTCAACACTTGAACCATCACCAAATCGTCGTCTGGAACCCAACTGCCCGGCGGATGTTTGGTTGCCATAAAAGGTATATGTTTGCCTGCACTGTCGCACACAATATTCCATGCACATCTGTTGTTAAGCGAAGGTTGTAGCATCACTTCCAACGTAACGGGAATTCCCATGGCGCGCATCACAAATGCAGCCAAAGTCGCCTGACGTTCCTGGCTGCCTCTGGTGGATGCCATCAACTGTCGGTAACTCATGGACGGAAAATGTCTGCCGTATATAAAACTCGGTAATTTTTCATTTACTTTGCTACATGCTCTCACAGCAGTCATATCGGAGGAATCCAGCAAATCGCGGTACACGTCAGCAAAACTTGTCAATGCTTGTGCACGCCAGTTTTCCAGCGGTTCGGTAGATATTCTGTAAGGCAATATCTCTTCGCAAAAAATGTCGAATGAGACATGCTTTCCCCATGGTGCTGCACGCCACGACCGAAAAGCAATTTCAATATTATTGATAAGATATTCGGCAGTTATATAATTTAAATCCTTCTGCACAACAAGCGTTCCCAGACAAAAATCGTTAAGCAACTTTTCTCTGTCCGATGCATTAGTAAGAAAATAACTGACAGAGGCCACATCTTCCCATGGCGCATCATAGTATTCCGAATACTTTCCCGGCATGTTAACAATCAAAAATTCCGCAGCACGAAGTTTCAGACTGTCGCTGGGATTACGACTATAATGCTTTAACACTTTTTCCAATTCCGTACGGTTATCTCCCGCCATAAACAAAACAGCATTTATTTCAGGCGAATACGGAGGATTATTCCATCGGTAATTTTGACACATAAAATAAATCGAACCAGCAATAAACAAAATACAAATTATGATAATAACCTTATAATTCATAACTTATCCAATTAATTATTTAAAATCCTAACCACAAAGATACTGTTTTTTCCCGACATCGTAAAATATAATTTCAAAAACTTCAAAAGTCGATTCCAAAAAAATGAAAAATGAGACAAAACAAGTTCTGAAAAACATGCGTATTCTGGCAGACACCAACATCCTCATTCAAAGACATACATCACATTTTTTCAGTTATATGCTCAATTGAGAATATCCCCTGTTTTTGTAATTGCAATAAAAAAGAACATGCCGAACATTCATAACTTTTATGATAATGAAAAGGTTTTACATCATGTATTGAACCGTCAGGATATATCGATCCTAAAATGAAGAGCTTGATAACCAGCAATATATTGCGCTCATGTTTCAAAGTATTTTTATTAGTCCACTTGTCAAGACACGCTTGATAAGATAAATATCATCGTATGTTTTCCAATGATAATTTTCGAATTTATTCCACTTGATTTCGTTCTTGACATGCTTTATATACTGCCGACTATAATTGTGGGCTTCCATATAAGAAATAAGTAGCGGATACTTGGTTTTTAATTCTTGCAAGTCCATGTGGCTTTTTTTATTCTACAATTTTATTCTACTTTTTAACCAGTACCTGTTGAATATTCCGATTTTGTAATTCCTCTGCGACAATCTGTTTCACATCCAGTTTGATTTGACTGTAATTTGCATCAATCTGTTCCTGCATTCTGTCCGTGCCGTTTTCGTCGCAAAAATCCACGATTTGAGGGATTTTTTTGTACGCTTTTGTTTCGCGTGCGACGGCGGCATTATCTACCACGATTTCAGCATGAAAAATCTTCTGTTCGATACGTTCGTCGAAGTTGTCGCTCACCGAACCGACAAACATTCCTTGTGTCAGGTTTGAAATCTTACTCGCCGGAATCAGCGAATCCAACTGTGTGGAAATTGAAGTGGATTTGTCTTGCCTGTTTATCGTCATGGATTGTCGTTTTTGCAGCACTTTACCGAAGCGTTCCGAAAGGTTTTTCGCCGATTCGCCGACAACCTGACCGGAGAAG
Organism: Bacteroidales bacterium; assembly: GCA_031257735.1. Classification (GTDB taxonomy): domain Bacteria; phylum Bacteroidota; class Bacteroidia; order Bacteroidales; family WCHB1-69; genus JAIROC01. The sequence goes on from JAIROC010000060.1 coordinate 9,799, forward strand.
ATATTCCCCACCGTGTTCATCACGACAGCAGCTTCTTTGTCGCCATAATCCCGCTTTAACTGCGAAAAATCCTGAAAGCCCAAACAAACAGCAACTTTATTGCTTCGGGCGGTAGCAATCAGATTATCCAGACCGCGAAAGTAAATCGTTGGCAATTCGTCGATAATCACCGAAGACTTTAGCTGTCCTTTCTTGTTTATTAACTTCACAATACGTGAATTATACAATCCCAACGCCGCCGAATAGATGTTTTGCCGGTCGGGATTGTTCCCAACGCAAAGAATTTTCGGCTCTGCGGGATTGTTGATGTCCAGAGTAAAATCGTTTCCGGTCATCACCCAATAGAGTTGCGGGCTTATCATTCTGGATAACGGGATTTTAGCCGAAGCTATCTGTCCCTGTAACTGATCCGCCGCGCCTCCTTCCCAAGCATCCATGAACGGACTTAAATAGTTCTCTAACTGTGGATAAGAGGTCAAAATCGGGAAAATATCCTCGTATTTTCTGTTCAGAAATTCTATTGCATGTGGAAACGTGCAATACTTGCCATTTTGATAGATTTTCATGTACCAAATTATTGCTGCTAAAAGTATTATAGGCGATTCAACAAAGAAATCGCCCTGTTTCTGTATCCATGTCTTGTTGAGATTCAACATAATTGTGTAGGCGCTTTCGTAAGCGTCCGAAATGTCGGTCATAAACTCCGGCGCTATCGGGTTGCAGCGGTGCGATTTGCGTGGATTGTCGAAGTTAATCACGTAGAATTTGGGTTTTACTTTGTATTTGTCCGTGTTGTTGAGCAGTGTGTTATAGGCAATTACCGACAGGTCGTCGAATTTATAGTCATAGACATACATCGAAAAGCCTTTGACAATCTGCTGCTTAATGTAATTATTGACTATTGCATACGACTTTCCCGAACCCGGAGTACCCAGCACAATAGAAGCCCGAAATGGATTGACAACGTTTATCCAGCCCTTGTTCCATTTCTTTTTATAGAAAAAACGTGTCGGCAAATTCACCGAATATTCGTTTTCCAATAATCTTGTTTCCTGCATAAACGATTCATTCTCAAGGTTAAAGACGTCATCCATAAGATTATTCTTGAGCAAACGGCTCATCCATATTCCTGCGACCAAGAGCAGGATATATCCCAACGTTAATGTAAACACATACAGTGCAGTATTAGCGACTAACGGCAAAGGCAGATACAGCAGCCACCAGTTCAGGAAAAACAGTATAAAACCAAAAAACAGATACACATAGATTTTGTTCCAAGTAATCTTTTCCTCTTTCACTCCTTTTGTCCCCAGACAGGACAAGGCAAGAAACACTACCGCAAATAGTTTTGTCCATAAAACAGACGAAAACAGTCCGGTCGTTCGTTGAAAATTCATCAGTATTTTATCTAAAACACCGATGTTCACTCCACTTTCTACGATATACTGATAGCAAAACCAGTACACGTTTATCACACAAAATAAAATACTAATCGCCCTCATAAACTCCATTGTTTTGGCGAGACCTCTTAAATCATCTTCCTGTTGCATAACTTATTAATCGTTTTTTTTAAAACGCAAAAGTAAAAGGAAGATGATTATCTATCAAGAATATGTTGTTGATGGCAGTGGTTGGCGTTTAAATGGTAATGGTTGGCGCACCGAATTAATCTCCGTTAATTACATATTTATCCATGTTAATCAAATTAATTTGCTATTTCAGAATTTTTTTGCTCCTTTGTATTTTGAAAACAACAGATAAATAGGCAATAAGAACATGATAAACAATAATATAGATAAAAATATTTGATAAAATCAATTGTTATGACACAAAACATATCCAATAATTATGGCGAGGCTATTAAAGTCATCAAACAAGCGATACTGAAAAGCCGTTATAAGGCGGCGACATTAGCAAACCGTGAAATGTTGATGCTTTACTTTGGCGTTGGAGAATATATCTCGAACAACAGTCGCGAAAGTTCATGGGGAACAAATGCTATAGAGGTAATTTCGGAACAACTACAGAAAGAATTACCCGGATTGAGAGGTTTTTCGCCTACCAATCTGAAAAATATGAGGCTTTTTTATGAAGCATGGGCACAGTTAATGCCGATGTATCAAAATCGTCAGTTGATAACTGACGATTTTGAAAACACAGATAAACCACTTATTTGTACGGAAATATTAATTCGTCAGTTACCAACTGACGAATTTAATGGCGATATATTATCGGAACATTTTTTGTCTATTGGTTTTACACACCATTGTGAAATTATCAATAAAGTAAAACCGGTAGAAGAACGGCTGTTCTATATCGAACAATGTGCGCAAGGATTTTGGAGTGTCGAAAAACTTAAATACAACTTAAAGAGCAATCTTTATAGACAGCAGGGAAGCATTATAAGCAATTTTGGCGACACTATTTCAGACATTGATTTCAGAGGCAGAGCGCTTCGATCGTTTAAAGATGAATACTTGCTTGATTTTGTCAATATCGAAGACCCCGACGAAGAAGACGAACGTGAGATTGAAAATCAGATTGTCCTCAATATTAAAAAATTTATCATGACCTTAGGGACGGATTTTACATTTATCGGTAATCAGCACCGTATTATTGTGAATGAAAAGGAGTTTTTTGTCGATTTGCTGTTTTTCAACCGGCGACTGCAATCGTTAGTTGCCATTGATTTGAAAAGAAAAGACTTCAAACCCGAATATGTCGGAAAAATGAATTTTTATCT
>JAIROC010000111.1 GCA_031257735.1 Bacteroidales bacterium
TAATAAGCAGAGTGAGATATTATTTATTTAATTATATCTTATTATTTGAGAAAAAGACGAAATTATAATATGGAAATTGTAGAAACAGAAATTAAGGATTTATATATAATAGAAGCGGAGTCTTTTGTGGATGATCGAGGATATTTTTTAGAAAGCTACAATAAAAGGGAGTTGGAAAAACATGGTCTATTTTATGATTTCATACAAGATAATCAATCGCTGTCTCGCTATGGAACCATAAGAGGGTTGCATTTTCAAAAAGGAGAATATTCTCAGTCGAAATTGGTTTACGTGTCTTCTGGAGCAGTGCTAGATGTTGCAGTCGATCTTAGATTAGAATTACCATCTTTTGGCAAACATGTATCAGTGGTTCTATCCGAAGAAAACAAAAGAAGGCTTCTTATTCCGAAAGGATTTGCCCATGGATTTGTTGTATTATCCGAGTACGCCATTTTTCACTATAAGTGTGATAATTCGTGGAATAGAGAATCTGAACGTGGCGTCCGCTTTGATGATCCCGATCTGAATATCGATTGGCAGGTCGATCCACAGCGTGTTATCGTTTCAGAGAAAGATCAGAATTTGCCGCTTTTTAAGGATATTTCAGAATGTTATTTCTGATAACCGGGGCAAATGGACAATTGGGATCGACGCTGAAAGAAATTCTTCCAAAAGATCAGGCTATGTTTGCCGAACGTTCTGATTTGGATGTTGTTGACAAAGTTGCCGTGCAAAATCTCGTATCGCAATACCGTTTTGATTTTATTATTAACTGTGCTGCATATACAGCTGTGGATAGGGCAGAAGACGAACCTGAGAAAGCTTACTCTGCAAATGTCACTGGAGCACAAAATTTAGCCGAGACAGGCATTCCAATCGTGCATATTTCCACGGATTACGTTTTCGACGGAATGCATTTCCGCCCATATACCGAAACAGATGCAACAAGTCCGCTTTCTGTCTATGGAAAGACAAAAAGAGAGTCCGAAGAAGCCGTTTTCAAAAATTCCGACACAGCGATAATTATTCGAACGTCATGGCTGTGGTCGAAATACGGAAACAATTTCGTGAAGACGATTCTGAAATTGGCGTCAGAAAGAGAAAGTTTACGAATCGTATCAGATCAGATAGGAACTCCAACGTTTACTGAGGATCTCGCCCTTGCAATCGTCCGCATCATTCCACAAATTTCAAAAGGAACGAAAGAGATTTATCATTTTTCAAACGAAGGAGTATGTTCTTGGTATGACTTTGCGATTTCTATTGTTAAAACAAAGAAATTAGTCTGCAAAATTATACCAATAAACAGCGAAGATTATCCACAAAAAGCCAAACGCCCTTTTTATTCTGTATTAAACAAAAGTAAAATAAAACGTGATTTCGGTATCGAAATACCGCATTGGGAACACCTTAAGCTTTCTCTTTTGTAATATTTGGGCATTCGAGATTTTACAGCCGTTATTTTTTACTAATTACAGTCTTTACTATTTCCTTATAACAATTGTAAAACCATTTCCGACTTTATCATCAACATCCTGATATTCTACTACGTTTATTTTCATATAATCGCAAAGCTCTAATACATCCTTAGTCCGCCAAAAACTTTGATGACCATGAAAATCCGGGGTTGGATTTTGTATAACATTTGTATGCCTATCTATCAATTCTCGTAATGTTGTAACTTCTTTATCTTTATCAAACGTTCTGTCTTTATGTGGTATAATCATGAACAAAAAACCACCTTTTTTGATAACTCTCATCCATTCTTTTATGGCTTTTATAGGATCCCAAAAATGCTCTAATACATGCGAATTAATAACAAAATCAACAGAATTGTCCTTAAAGGGTAAAACGTCTGCAGAAGCAATTAGGTCGACTTTTAGTGGTTCGCAATTAAATTTACTCTCTTCTTTTTTATAACAGTCCTCTATGTTAAGCGTTTTTAATCCAAAAGGATTATGGGCAGATCCTCCAATCTCAAGACCACGTAAGCCATCTAAATATTTATGAGCTAATTTACTTTCTGGGAAAAGCCTCGCTTTTTTCAACTGCTCTGTGGAAGCACTTGCCGACACTTTAGTACTCTTTGAAAAAGAATTATTAATTTCCTTTAGACTTAACGACAACAATATAAGCAGCAACCATTTATATAGCGATATGCCTAACAATTTTTTTTTGATCAATATAGCGCTTAAATATACCTTTACACTTTTTCCAAACAGGGAATATGATACACTATTTATAGAAGCACGACAATAGTCTTTATTTTTCATCCAAAAAAAAGTGTTTATTAAGGCCCAAGCAGCTTTTTTTCTTTTCTCGAAAAATATTTGAGGGAAAGCTATTATATCAATATTTTTTATTATCGCCCATATTAACAAATGGAAGGATATTCTTTTGTTTCCGTCTGAAAAAAAAATATAATCATAGTTATTGGGATCAATTCTATTCCAAAAACATTCCGTATTGGGAATAATATTAACATAGGGGTTTATCAACATTATTTTATTTACAATGTCCGCATCGTTATTTGCTACAACAACAAAATAATCGCAAAAAAACTGACAATTATAGCGTGATAATTCTATCAGTAAATTTCCCCAACAATCAAAATTATTTGCGTGATAACATACGGCAACTTTATGTCTTTTTTCATACTTTTTTAAACGCAAGTAAAAAGGAAACGAAACTTCATGCAAGTAGCCATTTATCTCCTTACCTTCAAACGAGTTCCGCTTTAATAAAAAACCATCCAGTATCATCTGTCCAGGCAGCGAGAATGTGATATCTGCTTTTGTTTTCCCATCAAAAAAACTTTCTAGCTTAATCCCATGCTGATGCAAAAGCCTACTCAACCCTATTTCATAATTTATTATAATATCTTCTTTTGTTTTTTGGTGCTTAACGGAAGTTAAGAACTCTATAAAATAAGTACTACTAAATACTTTTTGCGAAATAACAAAGAAATAAGATTGAATATGCTTATCATATGTACCTATGTATTTTATGCGATTGAAGATAAAACATCTTCTCACATTAATTCTGGCGATTCCTCGACGGTTAGCTGTTAAACCGTAAAAATCACAATCGTTAGGCATCTTATTAAAAAATTCAGAAAAAGGCCGAAAAGGCCCGATACAACTATCGTTACAAAAAACAAACTGTTTATTTTTAAAAAAACCATTCTCTTTTGCGTATAAAAATCCAATCTTGTACGATCCAAAATCGTACTCTCCATGCGGATTGAAGCGATAGTAATAAACCAAATCTTTTATTTTTTCTAACTCTTTTTTATAAATAGGATTGTCGGCGATAAAAAATATTGCGTCTACAGCTTTCTTTAACTCGGATAAGTAGTAAATGACGGTTTCGTCTATTTTGTGCTTTTTGTTAAATGATGCAAAAATGGCAATTCTAGAAAACTCCTCCTTAATGTTTGCGGAAAATACACCTTCACATATAACAGGTTTTTCTAATATTCTTTGTATTATACGTTTCATATCAACTTTTCCTTAAATAAATACCATTCTATTGTTTTGATAATTCCGGTATCAAAAT
>JAIROC010000235.1 GCA_031257735.1 Bacteroidales bacterium
TTGATAAGGCGAAGAAATACCGCTTTAACCTCAAAGCCTCCAACGGCGAAATCATCGCCTCCGGCGAACCCTGCCCCGACAAGAAATCGGCTCTCAAGGGCATCGCTTCAATCCAGAAAAACGCCGCCGCCGCAAAAATTGTCGATGAAACCGGCGAAGTCGAGGCCGCAAAGAAGCCCAGGGGCAAACCCGCCGTTGCCAAAAACCCGGCCAAGGCCGTCGCAAAAGCCGCCCCCAAACCACGGGGACGCAAACCTGCGGCCAAGTAGGGCAGAAACGGCGCTAAAACATAAATTGTTCGACACGGTGTGTTCCCCGGGCCGTTTTAACAGAGTTGTTTAAAAACTGAAGTTTTTAAACAACAACCGCTAAAAAACAGCAATTTCGCAGCCCGCGAACCGAAGGTTTCGTTGGCGAGAAATTGCAAGACGTGGCGGTTAAAGTCCAAGGGACTTTAACCTGCGCTAACCAAGGGAAAGGTATATCCCGAAACAGGTAAGAATGACTTGTGGGTCAAGTTTAGGCGGGGTATCCTGTAAGTATTGATTGCCCCCGGCTTTTGCCCTGCCTTTCGGCAATATCCCGGCCTATGTCCCAATAGAGCCTGATGAGATTAGTATTAACCGCCTTGAGCGCCTCGTATTGGGCAAGGCGGATTTTTTCTTTGATTTCGGCGATAAAGTTTCGCTGGGTGCGGTTAAGGTTCATGGCGATTTCCTAATGGTGATGTGTTGTTTAATAACGGTTATGTAGTGGATTATTTCTGACATAATACAATTTTTCCCATTGATAGTATTGAAAGCATTTCAATTTTTCTAGTTATTAAAAATGTCAAATCTTTGATAGAATTAATTATATCATTTTCTGTATTATCATTGTCTAGCAATTCCGCACTGGAATGCGACAAAGGATTTCCGTTTCTTATTTTATGAGCTTGCTCAATAATGGATTCTGAATTTTCAATATCTGAATAAAGCGTTCTAAAATTACGCTCTTGATAATACTTCTTGTAATTTGGTTTCCCTTTGGACCCATCACTTAAAACCCTTAAAGCAATATGTGCAGATATTCTATCAAAGAAATTTTTGAAATATGCAAAAGAGATAAGATAATTATTTCTCTGTAATTCTATCTTATACATGAAATAAAAAAAGAACAGTTTCTCATCTTTTTTGTAAAATATATTATCATAAAAAAACCGAATAAAATTATTTTTTTGCTGTAAATATGAACAAACAAACGATTTATTACAAAACAATGAATAATAATTAAATATATTTTTTTCTTTTTCTCTGAGTACATTCAACAAATCTCTGTGCTGAAAACCTCTTTGCATAAAATAAGTTATCATTAACGAAGTATCATAAACATCCCACGTATTATTCTTTTGACTTTTAAAGAGTTTATCCAAAAATGTTTTTATTAACAATTCATTTTTTGTTTTCAATAATATTATTACAAGTCTTTTGGGGTCCAATTTTAAAAAATTATAGTCATCATTAACAATTTCTAATATTCTTTCTATGAATATTTCATCCCTAAACAATAAATGATCTTGAAATACAAGAGAATTAAACACTACTTGCGGATTATATTCCGTATTTTTTATGACAAACACTTCATTAACGATTTCTGCATATTTATTGACATCTAACTCACATTTGCTTAGTGAATATTTAAGTTTCTCAAGTAAACGAATCAAAACAGTTGTGCTAACAAAATCGGTAATATTAAATCTTTTTTTGTTATATTTTTCTTCATACAGAGATTTCTTTAATTCATTATTGATTTCATTTGCTTTTTTGAAAACTGTTTTAGTTCTATTCAAGGACAGGTTGAGCATTTTTAATTCACTTGAATAATAATTTATAATTCTATTTAATATGGGCGGTAATTTATCATACTGAATATCAGAATTGAATAATATGTATAAATCATCAACATAACGAATCATAACAAATTCTTTAATGTCGGCTTCTTTGTTTGTTAAAAACCAATGAAGGTTTATATCCGGTTTTTCCAAATAGACAATGGTAGATAAAAATGATGATACAACACTATTTTCTATTAATGGGAATTCTCCTTGTCCCAGATAAAGCAACAGCTCCTTATAAACCAACAGTTCTTTCTGGGATAAAGAAACATTTTGTTTATTTACCCTATCGCTTATGATCTTAAAAAGTTTGTTCACATTAATATTGGAAAAGAAATCTTTAATGTCTGTTTTCAAAAAAAAGGAATAATGCTGTGACAAATTGTTAACGCATTTATAGAATGCATCATATTCTTTTTCATAATAATATCTGTCGTTTGTATAATTTCCGGCATAGAATACAAGAATATCATCTTGGCGTTCTGATTGAAAATGTTTTGATATTTTTTTCCCTATGGTCAGAAATACAAGATAGAACAATGGGGATGCCAATGACGCATTGCGAAAATTACCGTCTCCTTTTAGCATATAGTTGTTACACAATAGCCATGTTTCGGGATAAAATAAAAATAAGCCATTATTAATAAAAGTATTAAAATATTCTCCGCTTAAAATATTATTTTTTTCTTTGGTTGAAAGTTTAAAAAATGGATACCATTGAAGATAATATTTTTTCCTTCCAGATCTTTGAACAAATATTTGGGAACAAACAGTCTTCCAATCTTCATAATCAAGAGCAAACATACCCAGTATCCATTATTTCCACCCCACCTTCGGCAACGCCTTCACAATCTCCACGGTCTTTACACTCCACCGTTATAACTGAAAGCAGTAAATCCAGTATGTACCGGGGATTTCCATGTTCCATAGCCCAATCGTTGGGGTTATTTTTTATGCCGCTTTCCTTGTGGATAGTTTCGTCATTCGCATATTTTTCTACGCAGTTATATCTTTCACTTCCCTCACTGAAAATATTTTCTTTGCCAACATTTGTTTTAATATTCCATATTTCATCGGATAAGGTCATGTGGACTGCGCCTCCATTTCTTGAATTATTTCGAGCGTCTTTAGTGAAACGGTTATGATTTTCTTGATAAGGGTTATTATCTCGTCCTTATAAGCCGAATACTGATAATCATTAAAATATTCCAGAATGGTCTTATCATCAATGGGCCTTATTTTATACTGGTCGATAATCCATTCAAGGGCTGGCCGGATGCATAGTTTGTATTGTAACGCCTCCGGGGGTATACCGGTTATGGTAGTATCATCTATGATTATTCTATTCGATTTTTTATCAAACTTGAATTCGCTTTTTACATGTTCATTTTTGCTTACGGATATTTTAACCGGGTATTCCTTTGCTGTTTCGTAGTTTACATGAATATCCATGAGGGATTTACCCCAGGACGCCCATTTTTTGAAATTTTTATAAAGCGGTATGGCTGGGTGTTCCCGGCGCAATTCATCTTTATATTTTTCTTTATAACCGGGATTGTGAAATACGGCATAGACATAATAAAAAATATCATTTTTAGCAATGGTCTTGTCCTTGTAGTGTTCTGAGAATGTTGTTAATGCCCAATCAGTAACATTACTAGCCTGTTTGTCTGATTTGTTTTTGATATACAGCGGCAGGCATTGGCCATTTTCAATGGAATGAAGTTCGGGTAGATATTTTGATGCAAGAGTTGAAAATACATGATTATGACCACGACCCGAATAGGCAATGTAACAATTATCCAGCTCAAGACAATCAATATGCTTTGAAAAGAAACTATCGCTTAATATAGGGCTGGCGTAATAATATTTCTTAACATAAGGACGAAACATAGCGTTTATAATTTTATCTCCTACATATTTTTCTTTTAAGCCACGTTTAAGGTTATTGAACAAGTCTCTGCTCCATTTTATTGAAGTATCCATTTTATTTTCGGCAATACTTTTATTATACGTCTTGATAAGATATTTTACTTTCCGGTCCAATGATTTTGGAGAAAAATCAAACAGCCATTCTGTTCTATTTGTGCTAACACCAGGAAAACACTGATAAAAAATCCCTATGCCATCTTTCAAAACAAGGGGCAACAGGTTGTCATAATCAGTAACTGAAATATTCAGCCAGTTATTATGTTGATCCGGGTATATTCTGGTCCAGGGGATAGTATTAAGGGCGTTGTGC
>JAIROC010000279.1 GCA_031257735.1 Bacteroidales bacterium
GGGATAATTTTTTTGCTTACCTTTGTGCCGTAAAAGCAAAAAGAGACCCAGACGGGTCTCCGTCAAGTCTTAAATTGCTCATTTACAATTTTTTAAAAATGAGGGGCGTATGTTTCGAGGTTCAAAACAGTCGCCCTTTTTCCCTGTTAAGAACGCGCAAAGGTACTAATTTTTAGCGAATTGACAAAATATTTTTGAATTTTTTTTGATTTTTTTTTTTTCAGGGATACAGGAAGCAATAAAAGGAGTAAAAAATTTAGACAAAAGCGGAGTAATTCGCAAAGGCGGAAACGCGGTAAACGCTTCTATAACACTAAATTAGAAGCGCACAAAGGGAAAATGGCATTACGTCAGATATTGATAGTAATCAAGCGGCATTTTCCGAACTTACTAGAAGAATTGAGCGGATTCCCGGACGATGTGTCAATATCCGGTAGAAGAGATTTATATGGCATGTATATGTATGTTTGTATTCAAACAAAAGAGCCGTAATTCGTTTAACACAGATTTTCATGTACAATTACCGACCCTAATTCAGGAAGAAGCAGAAGGGATAAAATTCAATTTTTTATCACCTATCCAAGAATATTTTAGATTATCGAAATTTTTCATCATTTCGATAATTTCCGGCAAATCTCTTTTCTTTTTTAATTCAACATTGATACTATCGGAATTAGAGTTGAGAGAAATGTCACCATTATTGGCAATAAATTTCTCGTAAATTCTTTCATCACAAAAATGTTCATATCGTTCCAAATTCATGGCAAACAAGCGATATATATTATGAGCTAAAATAGTCATAACCAAATCGAAATCCACTTTGATGACCATAGAAGAAGAAACCCTGTTGAGGTGAAAAAAATCAATTTGTTCTGCGATTCCTTTTTCGACAAGCCATCTGCGGCAATATTTACGTACCACCTTTTCGACAGATAATTCAAAGTCGTTGGTAATGATCAGAGCCGGTTTGGTTCTGCCATGTTCAGTAATAATCACCTGCCTGATTGATTTGGGTTTTCCTGTTTTAGAGTCTCGGTATCCCGGCAAAGTGATTTTTTCATCCCGTATTTTCAAGGTGCGTTTTTTTAGACCACTTGCTTCTACCCTTATCGTCTTGTAATTTTTATTTTTACGTATATTTTCCAAAATGTTTTCACCTCTGCGCCGAATGGTTATGAATTTAATCTGCTGTTCATCTAATTTGGAAAGATTTTCATAATTGGTAAACTTGCTGTCGAAAATGAGATAGCTAAGTGTTTGAGTTCCGGTAGCAGTTTGCTTGTAAAAATCCAAATATTCAAGGACAACAGCCGATTCATTTTTATGAAGCACATTGCACCCTCCATAATCAATAATTCCATTGTCAGGATTCTGGGCTAAAACTGCCAACATACTTGAAAGTGCTTTGCCTCTTTTACCGCTCCAGTTATTTTCCAGATGCTCGCCATCCCCCCAATAGGGAATAGTGGTAAAATCAAGATTGACAGTGTCGGACAATAATCCATGTTCTGTCCATATCTTGTGAAGTTGCTTCAAAAAGGAGGTATTCATCTCCGTTGTTACCCGACTTGAGTAGGAGCTCAACCATGCGGTTTTGGGCAACACATTCAGTCCCGCGAATAAGCCGAGTCCCCTGTCCATACACCAGATGTCGTCATTGCTGTACCGTTTTACATTGGAGAGCTTTAGCACAACAAAAGAAAGAATGGAAGAAAGTCTGCTGATTTCTCTGCTGAAGGGATAATCGGATGAAGCAATCACTTTATCAATACCATAGCTGTGTATGATCGGCAAAAAGGCAAACAGTCCCGTACTTTGTGAGTGGAATTTTTCATCCTTAACTTTCAACTTACGGCTGACCGGCGCTTTTATTGCGGGTAACTCCAGTTTCTTTTTTTCCGGAGCGCTACGTCTTGGCAGGCGGGCAAAACCTTCATCTTTCAGCAGTCGGTAAACATATCCGTATGATATTGTATAGTCTTTAGACTGGACTGTGCCTACAATTTCTTCGACTGAAAAATTAAGCTTGCGCAAACTGATTATCATTTCTTCCATATCATCATCCCTGTATTCTTTCCGTCCAACCCGAATCTCTTTGAAGAAAAAATCTTCTTCTTTTTCTTCTTTTAAAAAATTCCGAAAATCCCGTACCAATGAATAAAAAGATGAGACAGTATATCCATACTGTATAGCGATTTTCTCTGCTGATTGCTTCTCTATAAAAAATGCGCGTAAGGCATCATATCGTTTTTTATTAACGATATCATTTAATTTAAAATATTCTTCCGGCTCCATATTAGGGTCATTTAAATACATGAAAACATTTTTGCAAAAGTATAAAATATTTTTCATATGACCAAATAAATGACGAAAATCACTGTAATTCCGGTAAATATATAATTATTTATGCCTCTTTACTTGAGTTTTAACTATGGAAAATATCGGTAAAACATATTTATTCGACCCTAATATAACGATACTTTTATTGAACTTTTTGCGTTATTTATTTGATAACCTGCAATCTATAGAATAAACGCAGTCTGTGTATTAGGGTGATTATTATACATGAAAATCTGTGTTCAATTGGTTTGAACAACATCGTGGAACTAATTTTTTAGAGTATTATCCTTTGCCTTCACCTGTAGGGAATGATGATATTGATATTTTACCTTATGGAGGCGCTACATGGTGGTCGCTTACAGGGGAATGTGTATCCCATATATTCAGAGAATGTAATCAAGGCAGTAAATTGTATGAATTTTATAAGCATACTTTATCCTCCAATAAGATGATGATTCATACATTTTTGATGAATTCAAAATATAAAGATACTGTCGTAAATTATAATTTGCGAAAAACAAACTGTTCCTATAATGGACTGCATTCAAAAACATGGTTAGACATGGATTTTGATGAATTGATTACCTCTCCGAGGCTGTTTGCACATAAATTTGATGAAAGTAAAAACGATTTGATACTGGACAAACTGGAAGCGCATATATGTAAGAAACAGAAAAAACAAACCAAAAATCCCGATGTCAGTATTGTTATGGTTATATGTAATGCAGAAAAATATTTGCAGGAAACAATCAATAGTATAATGCAGCAAACTTTTATCAATTATGAATTTATTATTGTTGACAATGGTTCTACAGACAATAGTGTAAACACATGTCAAGAGTTTAAAGATAAGCGGATTAATCTTATATTATGTGAGCATGATTATATTAAATCGCTTAATATGGGATTGCTATGCGCTACAGGGAAATATATTGCGTTGATGGATGCCGGTGACATTATGCCGGTTGACCG
>JAIROC010000288.1 GCA_031257735.1 Bacteroidales bacterium
TAAGGGCTGAAAGCCCGCAATCAATAGCACAGGGCAACGCCCTGTGTAACGTAATTTCCTAAAAACTAAGCCCTGAAAGGGCGTAATCAATTATATCAATTATGAGTTATGAATTATGAATTATGAGTTATGAGTTATGAGTTATGAATTATGAGTTATTTTTGTTTGCGTTAGCCAATTTTCAATTTTCAATTTTCAATTATTGAAGGGCGTTGCCACTGTGCTAATGATTTATGGCTTTCAGCCATTGTAAAAGTGACATTCTTTAATTCTATTTCATGATGGACAAAATGACATTATGAAAGCGTAATTATTCAACATGTCGACCCTGCCTGTTTTCAAAATGTATCAACTCATAATGACGAATATACGAAACGTTTGATAGTTTTCGGACAGACACTAATTATTTTGTTTGCGTCAGCCTAACTCGTAACTCCGACAACGCGGTTTAGGGCAGGAAATTAGCTCCGCTGCTCTTACGGGTGTGGGTTTAGCCCGCAATGACGGCGTTGTTTGGACATTATCGTGCGTTAGCTAAATTTCACCCGTAAGAGCAGCGGAGCTCATTTTCAATTTTCAATTACTCATGGGTTCTGAATAATAGAATAAGAAAAGTGTTTATTCACTAACGGAATACTATGACAAAACAAATATCTCTTATCATGATTAAAAAATGAGAGTATATTTCAGTGTAAATATCTTTGATACAATGAAGTATCATGAGTATGTTTAAGTTTTTATCTTTTGCATGTAATAATTCCATTTTTTCATGTAATTTTGCAGGAAATTTTTATATCGCAATAAATATCGTAAGTGAGAAATAAATTAACGAAAATAATTCAGGAACATATTTTGGTTCTTGATGGCGCAATGGGAACAATGATACAGCGCTATGGATTTACAGAAGAAGATTATCGCGGAGAACGGTTTTTTCATACAAACAAACTTTTCAAAGGGAATAATGATATTTTGGTATTGACTCAACCAAAAGCAATCTCAAAAATACATCAGGCGTATTTGGAAGTAGGAGCAGATATTATCGAAACCAATACCTTTAATGCCAATGCTGTTTCGTTGGCGGATTATGGTTGTGAACAGTTGGATTATGAAATTAATTTGACGGCAGCACGCATTGCCCGTAAAATTGCCGATCAATATACTACAGCAGAAAAACCTCGTTTTGTGGCGGGGTCTGTTGGACCTACTAATAAATCACTTTCCATGTCTCCCGATGTAGATAATCCCGCGTTGCGGAATTTGACCTTTGACCAATTGTATGACGCCTATTTTCGACAAGTTAAAGGATTGGCAGAAGGAGGCGTGGATGTTTTTTTGGTGGAAACTGTATTTGATACCTTAAATGCAAAAGCAGCTTTGGTTGCTATTGAGGATTATTGTTTGGAGCAAGGCGTGGATATTCCTGTTATGTTGTCGGTTACCATTAGCGATACCAGCGGCAGAACATTAACAGGACAAACATCGGAAGCCTTTTATACTACATTTGAGAGTTTGAATTTATTTTCTATTGGATTTAATTGCGGACTGGGCGCTGCACAACTTATGCCGCATCTGGAGAATTTAAATCGTATTTCACGTTTTGCCATTTGCATTTATCCCAATGCGGGACTTCCTGACAGGTTTGGACACTATAACCAATCGCCTGACGAAATGGCGGAAGCAATGGAAACTATGCTGAAAAAAGGTTGGGTAAATATTGTCGGTGGATGCTGTGGTACAACCCCTGATCATATACGTGCCATTGCAAACGTGGCTCAAGGCTATTCTCCCAGAAAACCGATAGCATATCATCCTGTTACTGTTTTTTCGGGTTTGGAAGTCGTACAGGTTACCGCTGACAGTAATTTTATCAACATTGGGGAACGGACAAATGTTGCAGGATCGAGAAAATTTGCCCGTTTGATTATGGAAAAAAACTACGAAGAAGCGCTTACTGTAGCGCGAAAACAAATAGAAGATGGCGCTCAAATTATTGATATTTGTATGGATGATGGCATGATAGATGCAAAGGATGCAATGTGTCAATTTCTCAATTTAATAGCTTCCGAACCTGATATTGCCCGTGTACCTGTTATGATTGATTCTTCCCAATGGGAGGTTATACAGACAGGATTGAAAGGCATACAGGGCAAACCCATTGTCAATTCCATTCATCTCAAAGATGGAGAAAAAATGTTTTTAGCAAGAGCCGCTTATATTAAAAAGTTTGGAGCGACTGCCATTGTGATGCTCTTTGATGAACAGGGACAGGCAACGAGTTTTGAACGCAAAATCGCTATTGCACAACGTGCCTACACATTGCTGACAGAAAAACTTAATTTTCCCCCTCAAAATATTATCTTTGACCCTAATATTTTGGCAATTTCTACAGGTATGGAAGAACACAACGATTATGCCGTGAATTATATTCGTTGTTGTCAATGGATAAAAGAACATTTACCGCACGCCAAAATAAGTGGAGGAGTGAGTAATTTATCTTTTTCCTATCGGGGAATAGAAATTATTCGACAAGCTATGCACAGTGTATTTTTGTATTATGCTATTCATGCGGGGATGGATATGGGAATTGTAAACCCTGCTCAACTTATGATTTATTCAGAAATAGAACCAACTTTGCTCAAATTAGTAGAAGATGTTGTGCTTAATCGTTGTGCAGATGCTACAGAAAAATTGTTGGAATATAGCGAAAAATATTTGCAGCAAAAAAATACAACTGCGCAGCATACTGTTTCAAAAGATGCTGACATCCCTGCTGATGAAATGCTTCAATATAAATTGGTGAAGGGAATTACGGATGATTTGGACGCTTTATTGAATACATTGCTTTTGGAATATAAATCTGCAATCAAGATTATAGAACAACCGTTGATGCAAGGAATGAATAAGGTAGGAGAATTATTTGGTGATGGAAAGATGTTTCTTCCTCAGGTAATTAAAAGCGCACGGGTCATGAAAAAGGCAGTTGCTTTCCTTGAGCCTTGGATAGAACAGGAAAAACAACAAAATCAAATTAAGCACAATGAAAAAAAGATTGTCTTGGCAACTGTAAAAGGAGATGTTCACGATATTGGTAAAAATATTGTCGGGATAGTATTGGCATGCAGTGGTTGCCAAATTATTGATCTTGGGGTAATGGCATCGTCAGAGAAGATTTTGGATACGGCTATTGCTGAAAATGCCGATGCTATTGGACTTTGTGGATTGATAACTCCTTCGTTAGATGAAATGATAATTGTACTTAAGGAAGCGGAACGTCGTCAATTGAAAATACCTTTTCTTATTGGAGGAGCGGCTACAAGTAAACTCCATACTGCTGTGGTATTAGCCGAACATTATTCTCATGGTGTTATATATGTTAAAGATGCATCCTTGAGTGTAGAGGTTGTGAAAAAAATATTGACGCCGGAACTGAAAGATAATTATCTTAAAGAAATAGCAGAAGAATATCAAACCAACAAACAAAAATATCAATCTGTCCAAAAAATATCGATTGCCGAAGCCAGAGCAAATAAACTGTGTCTTAATTGGCAGGAACAAAAAATATATGAACCAAAATTTGCCGGAATAAAAGTATTGGAACATGTTGATTTGGGAACGTTGATACCTTTAATTAACTGGAAAGAATTTTATCGGGAATTTAAAATTAAAAACAGCGAGGAAGAAGAACAGAAAATCAAGGCGGACGCCAATAAGATGTTACTACAAATAATTGCTGATAAGAGTATTGAAGCGAAAGCTGTAATCGGGATTTTTCCTGCCAATGCCGTAGATGAAGAGATATTGATTTTTGATGTAGAAAAGAAAAAAACTGTTTGTCGTTTACAGACATCCCGATCGACTATGCTCAAAAAGGAAAGAAATAACGATACTCAAGCCATAGATATAAGGAATAAATATAATCTTTCGTTGGCAGACTTTATTGCTCCGATTGATTCGGGATTAACAGATTATATAGGTTGTTTTGTGGCTACGGCAGGTGTAGGCGCTGATAAATTGGCGCTACAGTTTAATCAAAATGACGATCCTTATAGCGCTATTCTTGTGCAAACGCTTACAAATCGATTAGCGGAAGCCTTGTCAGAATATTTGCATCGAAAAGTCAGAGAAGAATGGTGGGGATTTTCTCACGAGGGAATTCGTCCCGCGATTGGATATCCAATTTATCCTCTTCATAGCGAAAAGAAAAAAATCTTTGCCCTTTTGGATGCCACCAAACATACTACTGTGCAGCTCACAGAAACATACGTCATGATGCCTGCTTCGTCTGTTTGTGGGTTATATATAGTGAATGAACATGCTTGTTACTTTAATGCGAAATAAAAATAATTATTTGTGTACTTTCGCACATTGTTTTATCAAATCAATTTTTAAATGAAAGTTGCTAAATTACTACGAGATACAAAAAAAACATTGTTTACTTTTGAGATTCTTCCGCCATTAAAAGGGGGGAGTTTTGCTGAAATAGCGCATACCATAGAACCATTATTGGAATTTTCACCTTCATATATCAATGTTACGAGTCATCGAGATGAAACAGCCTATCGCACCAATGCACAAGGATATGTAGAACGTTTTACAACAAAAAAACGTCCGGGAAGTGTAGGTGTGGCGACTGCCATAAAATTCAGGTATAAAATTCCGGTAGTCGCGCATGTGCTTTGTGCAGGATTTACTCGCGACGAAACCGAAGACGCTTTAATTGATCTTAATTTTCTAGAAATGCACAATCTCTTGGTCTTAAGAGGTGATAAAATGAAAGCTGACCCTGCTTTTATCCCCGAAACAGGTGGACATGCCCATGCTATTGATTTATTGCGTCAAATTGGAAATATGAACAAAGGAATTTATCTCAATTCGGAGATAGAAGATGCAACACCAACCCGTTTTTCTTGTGGAGTAGCTGGTTATCCCGAAATACATTCCGATGCAAAATCCGCCGAACAAGACTTACAATATCTTAAAGAAAAAGTTGATGCAGGGGGGGAATACATCGTAACACAAATGTTTTTTGATAACAATAAATATTTTGACTTTGTCAATAGATGCCGTCAGATTGGTATTACTGTCCCCATAGTACCCGGACTTAAACCAATAGCTTCCAAAAATCAGGTAAATATTTTGCCTGAATTGTTTCACATTGGATTTCCCGAAATATTGGAAAAGGAACTTCGTAAATGTAAAACCAATGAACAGGCAAAAAATATGGGTACGGAATGGATTACCATGCAAGCAAAAGAACTTAAACAGGCTAATGTGCCTGCTATACACGTTTATACTTTCGGAATACCCGATAATGTTTATAAAATGTGCAAAGAAGTGTTTTAATGGCACGAAGTTAATTATGAATTATGAATTATGAATTATGACCCGAAGCGAAGCGGAAAGCAGCGTAGCTAATTAGTGTCTGTCTTTAAAGTACAAATAGGGTTGTTTCAAAAGCGCTCCCCGCAACAATCAGCACGTCATTGCGAGTAATCGTTTTGATTCTCAAAAGCACAAATGCAATGACGTTTTATGCCTCATAATACGGCATTTATAAAAAGCGTCATTATAAGGAGCGCAGCGACGTGGCAATCCCTAACAATCAATGCGTTCTTTGGTTAGGGATTAGCTCCGCTGCTCTTACGGGTGCTTCGCTGCGCTCGCAATGACGGTCTATTGATTGC
>JAIROC010000491.1 GCA_031257735.1 Bacteroidales bacterium
CCAACCGGAGGCGGCAAATCATTGACATTTCAACTGTCGGCTTTTTTACAACCGGGATTGTGCCTCATTGTTGACCCGATAAAATCATTAATGGAAGACCAGGTCAGGGTTTTGAAAGAAAGTTTGATTGATTGTTGTAACTATATCAATTCCAATTTGAATCATGAGGAAAGAGTTAAAAGATTAGTGGACTTTCGTTATGGAGAAACGATGTTTCTTTTTGTCTCTCCCGAAAGATTTGTAATGGAGGATTTCCGAGACATTATTAAAAATATAGATGCTTCCTTATTCGGTCTGGCATTTGCCTTTTGCGTGATAGATGAAGTACATTGCGTTTCGGAGTGGGGACACGATTTTCGTACTACTTATCTCATGTTAGGAAAAAATGCACAGCATTTTTCAAAAACAAGAAGCGGAAATCCGGTTACGCTTGTTGGACTTACAGCGACAGCTTCGTTTGATGTATTGGCCGATATAGAAAGGGAATTGCAAATTCAACACGAGGACGTATCCAATGCAATTATAATGATAGAAAATACTATCAGACCGGAACTTTTCTTTCGAGTGATTGACGTAGAAGAAACACAACGAATGCAGAAATTAAACGAAGACTTTTCAAATATGGGGAATAATCTTCAAAAGTTAAATAATTTAGAATTGCTTGAGAGATCCATTCAAGATCATAAAGATAATTTTGAAGATACTGAAATCGGCGCTGAAAAATATTTGATAAAAAATGAAGAGGGTGAAGTAATCCATTTGTCTGATTGTACCCAAAATGATTTTTATTCCATTATATTTTGTCCCGTAAAAGGACAAGGAGGACATGCTCATGGCGTCGATAGGGTCTATCAAAACCTGAATTCAGCATCCAAAGGATACTTTTATTCAAGCGATACTGACGATATCAATCAAGAGGTACAGAAACATTTTGAGAATTTCGTTACTGGCAGTACCAAACATATTGTTTGTACCAAGGCATTTGGAATGGGTATCGACAAAAAAAATATTCGTTCAACATACCATTTTGTTTATTCAGGTTCGTTGGAGAGTTTAGTGCAAGAAGCTGGAAGAGCAGGAAGAGATAAGAAAATTGCGGAAGCAAATATTTTGGTGTCTAATGAAAAATATTTTATATTCGATGTTTATAGCTTGTTTTCCGACAATATAGACAATGGATTATTTCATAACCAATGCACAAGAAAGTCCATCAGGCAAGCATTTGAAAGAAGATGGAACGAAGCGAATAACATATTTGAATCTGTGATTTTTAATACACAACAAGAAATATTAGATGCTATTGAGATAATTGATTTCAGTTTATTGAATAGATATGGACGCCGATATAATATTTTACCACCGGAAAATATTGATAGATTAAAAACAATAATGAAAAACCAAGATGGCAATCATTACAAGTATGTTTCAGAAAAACGGTTAGATAGAGGTATTCACGATTTCTTTCATCAACAATCTTTTAAAGGAGTTGATACAGAAAGAAGTCAATTTTTGAACCTGTTTAAAGTCAAAGAATTTCAATTAATCAATAATGAACCTGTTTATCTTGAACAACAGGATACACTTGCAAATACGTTTGAAAATTGTACGGAAGATAAGTTTGATTTTATAATCACAGAGAGAAAAACTTATACAACGCCTACAGAGATTATTTGTGGGATTTTAGAAATTAATCCCAATGATACTCCTCCATTTTTCCCCAATACTAATACATACTACATAGACAGAACACTTACGTTTTCTCATGACTTTAACGATTTTCTACTCACACTTGACGAGAACAATGTAACCACATATTTAAATCTTTCAAACCTTCAAAAAGAGAGACTTCTTTTCGTTTACAGCAGAGATAGAGAACAGAACGATACCGGAAAATTGATTTATCGAATGCATAGCATGGGTTTTTTAATTGATTACCGTATTGATTACATCACAAAGTTATATAATTGTAAATTTAAGAAGTTCAACGATATTACGAACTACGTACAAAACATAGAGAAATATTTACGTCGATATTTATCTGAAAATACGGCATTACAGAACATTGAGGAACTAAAAAAACGCTTAACCAAAGACACCCTTATTGATAATATTATAGAATGTCTTTATTTTTTGTCGGAATTTTCATATAAAGAAATTGCCAATAAACGCAAGCGAGCAACTGACGAAGTTGAATCTGTTATGAATACAAGCATCACCAATCCTGACTATGTAGCAGACTGGTATAAACAAAATCATTTTATTAAAGAACAGATTTACTTTTATTTCAATGCCAAATATGCAAGAATAGGATTCAAGATTTCAGGAATACCTTATTCTTTATTAGACGATTATCAAGGGAAAGAGCTGGATAGAGCAGAGATTCTGAACAAGTATTTGGATGTTTTTCAACTTGATGGCACGGAACAGAATAATTATAAACACATGATGGGGTCATGCAAAAAGATTTTACGGTCATTGGGTGAGACCGATTTAAATAGCGAATGGTTGCTTCGTCTGTTAAAAGCATTTGCTATGTATTCGGTAAATAATCCTTCATACACTTCTGAAGCAAATGAAGAATTGGAAGAAGGATTTGATAATTTATATAACGACAAGCAATTACACCAAAATAATTTTGATATAATAGAGCCAATATTTGAAAACTATTTCAATAAATTGCAAACCAATATTCAAGAAAATAATACATCTTTTAAGAACATTAAACTTATCAGAATAAAACTTTTGCAGAAAATGCAAACTGCAGAAATTGAAAAATTAACAAATAAGTATCAACAAATAAAAGGAAAAATATATGCCTAATTACGAAGAGATTGTCAGAGAGTCACAAAGAAATGTGAACGCATTAAATACAAAGATTAACGAACTTGATGAATTATACAGAGATATTAAAGAGTTAACAAAACAGCCTGAATTTTTTAATGAAAAATTTCAGGAAATTGTTGAACTTTCCCAAAAATACACAAATGATTTGGGTATTGTAACAAAAGAGTATTTAGATGGGAATAATATTTTGTTTACTGAAAAATTGAAAGAGTTTTCAAATAAGATAAGTGAATTACAAAAAGGAATTGATCATCTTGTAAACACTGATTTTAACAAGTCATTTCAAAAACTACAAGATACTTTTATTGAACAGACAAAAAAAGATATTGCAAAAGAGTTAATAAAGTTTGATGAAAAATTAAAAATTCTTCAGACAAAAATCGAAGCCCTGAAAGTACAAGTGGAACGACTCGAAAGAATTGATTTGGAGAAACACTTCAATGTGCTTCAAAAAAACCTTTCGGATATTTTTGGGTCTATTAGTTCAATTAATTTAATCTTAACAAATATCATTCAAACACTTCATAACATTAGTCAATCATTGGGCGATATACAAACCTCAATTGATAATAACCAAAAAGAAATCAAACAATATATAGAACAATACCATTCTGATATAGAAAAACATTTGGAAAATCAAGATAAAAAAGTATCTATAATAAAAGACAAAATAGATTTTTTGGAAATACAAAATAATTCTTTAAGAAAGGAAAACAGAATGCTCACAGGCGGTTTATGTGTTTTTGTTCTAATCTTGATTGGTCTTTTGTTTTATTTTCTTTAATCTACATTCTAAATGGAAAATATGAAATTTCGTTTTAACACGATTGTTCTTCTATCAATGCTTGTTTATGCACTCAAATACAGTCAAGACGTTGCGTTCTTTGTAAACAAGCTTTACACCCTTTGCGATAGAAAAATAGAAAATCGCACAATAGTACATGAAAATCAAAGACAAGAATTAGTGGTTTTTAATACTTTAACATAACTCAAACATATATGACAGAAATATTTCAAAAATATTTTTCCCCCGGAAATCTCATGTTGGCATGGGAAAGAATAATTCGTTCCAGTAAGAAAGACAAGGATTATTTCGGCATCAAGATTTATTCAACTAATCTTGAGAAAAATATATCTCGTCTATCGAATATTATAATTAATGGGCAATTTAAACCACATCGACCATTTAAATATTATGAGCCGAAAGCGTCAAAAACCCATAGAACAAAATCAATTTTAAGCGTTGACGACGCTTTGATATATCAAGCTATAGCCAACGTTGTTGCATCAACAAACTACAAAATATTATCACAAAATGATAGTTTTGTTTTTGGTAGTGTGCTTCATTCCGAGGTCGAAAAAGGAATTGAACTATTAAACAGCCCAGACGCTGAATTTCATTTTTTCAAATATTATCTTCCACTATACAACAAGTTTATCGACTCTATCAATCTCGAAATCGGGAACACAAACGTACGCTACAAACTCGAAACGGATATTACAGGATTTTTTGACAGCATCCCACACTCTAAGTTACTTCTGATATTACATCAATTTGGGGTAGAGCAGGTAATTCTTGATTTGTTGCAGAACTGCCTTAACATTTATTCGGGGACAAGAGATTCGGTAACTCCCGGCGTTGGAATTCCTCAAGGTCCTGCTGCTTCTTTCTTTTTCGCCAATCTTTTTCTTTACGAACTTGATTACCAAATTAGTCAAAAGGGCTATACTTATTATCGTTACATGGATGATATTCGTATTTATGACGAAAGCGAAGAAAAGATTATAGAAGCTCTTGTTTATATTGACAAATATTTAAAAGGGAAAGCATTATCACTAAACATAAAAAAGACTTCGATAGAAGAAATTGGAAATGATAGGGATGCAGAGAAATTATCTCTGCTTGCAGGTTATAATGACATAGATTTTGACGAGAACAGCAATAGATCGAAACTTTTGTATCTTGCCGAACAGGACTCTGTATTAGATATTCAAATTGGGAAGGATTACTATCCTGTTATTACAGGTGAAGAACTTATAGAGTTCTGTAAGAAAGAAATTGCGGATGTCGAAAGTATTTTGAAATCAAAGTTTCAAGAATCGGATACGTCATCATTTGATAAAAAGGCTATTACCAATGACGAAGATTTTAAAAAAGAGATTATTCATATCGCCTATCGTTGGAGAAATGCAAATTCTATATTGATGACAGTAGACAAGCCTGTTCTGAATCCTAAACTGATTCCAGTTTGGATTGCTTGTATCGAAATTTTCTTTTGGAAGGCGAATCATTTCTGTTGGAATTTAAACCAATATGAAAATAATCAACTTATAAAAGACAAATTGCTGGAATTGATACCAAAATTCATGAATTTTGAATGGGTTCGTTATCAGATTCTATCGAACATGGCTTTTACTCAAAAGTTTAATTCTTCGGAACTGAAAGACTTTTTTAGGAAAGCGAAAGAAGAAACTTCCCCGTTTGTACGGTTGGGTTATTATACAATATTACTAAAACATCTCAATTCGAAACATCAACTGTTTTCATCTCTCCGACAAGCAATTAAGGACGACAAAGAACCGTATATCAGAACTCAGCTGTTTTCGATTCTGTCAAGTTTTGACGTAGAAAAAAAGATTGATGAATTTAAAATTTGGTTCAGTTTATGAATTTCAGTGAAATAGAAAATATAGAGAAACAGGTTGTGGCAGCAGAATACGAAGAAAGAAATTACTATCTGCCAATGTTCGAGGAATATATCGCAAGAGAACATCGAAAAGAACAGTCAAAAGAAAATCCGTTTGTTTATTTCTACAGCGACGTCATTGCTGATGAAATTGCTTATGATTTCCAACCTATTTTAGGCGACAAAGCATATAAAAACGCTTCGGAAGATGCACAGAGTTGTTTATCTATTTGTGATGAGTTACTAAAATTGTCGAGTTACAGCGCAACTGGATGGCTTCAAAATGCTCTGAAGTTTGCAGATAACATTGTTTTGCATTATATCCAGGACGTGTGTAAAGAAACCCCGAAGAAATATGATAATGCAGGAATTGAAAAATCTCGATATATACAATTGTGCGAAAAGTCGGGAGATATCTCTGTCGCCGGAGCCAATTTGAAAGAATTGTACGAGTTACGTAACAAATTTGAACATCGAACAAAAACAAATTCCGATGGCACACAGGAATTAATACGTCCACAAAAAAATAAGGCACGTTATACGATAGTGAAATTGTATCCGATTGCATTAAAAAAAATATTACAAACATATAAATCAATTCTTTAAAAATGGATGGATAAATAAAGGACGCAATGGTCAGCAATCGAGAAAGTATCCAAAATCAGAGTTTAAGTGGAGCAGTAAATGAATTTCTATCTCAATTGGATAACATCGGGACTTCGGGGGTTTTTGTCATTAGCTCGACCAATCGGGCGAATATGCTGGACAAAGCTATTTTGCATGCAGGACGGTTAGAGAAATGGTTTTACATTCTTCCACCTGACTTTGAAGCACGAAAGGTTATGTTTGAACTGAATCTGAAAAAAAAGATAGCATTTACAATGAATATTTTATACGAGTTTTCAGGAAAACGCACTATGAGAGTGCAAAAAGAGCAGAAAAATGAACTATAAGCGTGCAAAAAATTGTACCTTTTCATCTTGAAACAATCTATTATGGAAAATCTAAAAGAATATTATCGACAACTATTGAAAGACACACAAATGTCTTTTCGTCGTTATATGTTTAACAAAATCAATTGGCATTTCGGACTGCTTTATTAGCGAATAAAGACAAGCGTTTCATACTACACCTATCCATAATTAAAATACGAAAGTCTGTTTACAAACGTTTTTTTGACTAAAATAGAATACATATTTTTGCCTATCATGACAGCTAAAACAATTCATATCGCGATACCGTCAATGAACGAAAAAGAATATCTGCCTTTTACGTTAAATTGTATTGACCAACAACAATGTAAGACTAATATAAAAGTATACGTTTGTGTTAATCAACCTGAAAGTTGGTGGGAAAATGTAGACAAATTGTCTATCTGTGAAAATAATCATCAGACAACTCTCTTGT